>JAYTRP010000084.1:0-20100 GCA_043746145.1 Hyphomicrobiales bacterium
CGCCCCCTCGGCAAAGGATCTCGCCTCCCGCGACGTGGTGTCGCGCGCGATGACGATGGAAATTCGCGAGGGTCGCGGCGTCGGCAAGCTCAAGGATCATATTTACTTGCACCTCGACCATCTCGACCCGAAGGTGCTGCACGAGCGCCTGCCGGGCATTTCCGAAAGCGCGCGCGTTTTCGCCGGCGTCGACGTCACCAAGGAGCCAATCCCGGTCCTGCCGACCGTCCACTACAACATGGGCGGCATCCCCACGAACTATCACGGCGAGGTGCTGACCAAGGTTGGCGGCGACCCTGATTCAATCGTACCGGGTCTGATGGCGTTGGGAGAGGCCGCCTGTGTTTCGGTGCATGGCGCCAACCGTCTTGGCTCCAATTCGCTGATCGATCTCGTCGTTTTCGGACGCGCGGCGGGCTTGAGGGCTGGCGAAATGCTGAAGCCGGGCGATTCGCAACGCGAACTGCCCAAGGACAGCGCCGACCGCTCCTTGTCGCGGCTGGACCGTTTCCGCAACGCGAAGGGCGACACCCCGACCGCAGAGTTGCGCCTCGACATGCAGAAGATCATGCAATCCAACTGCGCCGTCTTTCGCACCGGTGAAGTGCTCGCGGAAGGGCAGAAGAAGATCAACGAAGCTTGGCGCGCGGGCGTGGATGTGCGCGTCACCGACCGCTCCCTGATCTGGAATTCCGACCTGATCGAAACGATGGAATACGATAATCTGATTGTCCAGGCGGTCGTCACGATGGAGGGCGCGGTCAATCGGCACGAAAGCCGGGGCGCGCACGCCCGCGAAGACTTCCCCTACCGCGACGACGCCAATTGGATGAAGCACACGCTGGCCTGGATCGACGTCGACAAGCGCTCGGTTATCCTCGACTACCGCCCGGTGCACACCTATACGATGAGCAACGAAATCAGTTACATCGAGCCAAGAGCGCGGGTGTATTAAGGCGCAAGGGTTGGGGCTTAAGTCAGCGGACGAACCACGTCCGCGCTTGCGCACGCACCAAGCCGCCTTGCGGAATCCAAACCAAATTGGTCGACCCGCTTTGTTAGTGCGGGTCGGCGGCTTCCGTCTTGATCGGCCCGGGGTCGCCTTTATGCTGGTCCTCTAGAGGGTTGCGGCTCTTTTTCTCTCCGAATTGCCCCATCGGCTGCCGGTTCGCCTCCAACGTTGCAATCAGCAATTCCGACGTTATCGGTTTTAGAGATCGCGGAAACGCGCGGTAACTCTCGTCAATTGCGGTGTCGCTGTATCCCATGACGAAGACGAATGGAATCCCGGTACGCACTAGCTGGTTTGCAACGGGATACGAGGTAGTTCCATGCAGATTGAGGTCGAGTATGACTTGGTCGCTCCAATCCCAACGATCGGAAAACTCGCATCAGAACTCGCGCGGAGTCTCGATAGATCGGACTGCCGGTTCAAAGAACACCAGATGGGCGACTTAGTCGCAAAGACATCTGCGAGTGGAATCCCTTCAACTATAAGGATTTTCGGCGACATTGTGGCGACGTATCGCCAAACGCTCAACTCCGTTCTTGAATGCGCGTGCAAACCGGAGGCGTTTCGAAGCTGGCGTCAGCGCAACGGCTCGGTCCTGTTGGTCGGCCTCGCCTCTGATCTAGTCTTGCCTCTCACTCCGCCTCTTGGATGAAGGCGACGGGCGCTGGAGCCTCGTGAGCTGCGTCGCGGCGCCGCCATACCTCCCCTATTCTCAGCGACTCGACCTGGAGCGCACCCTTGGATTCAAACAAATCGTCGGCGACCTGAATTTCGCCGTTCGTTTTGGAAATCCCCAACAACCCGTAAGCCGCAGAGACCATGCGCGCGGCGGAGCCGGTGTACCAGGACCAACCGCCACGCCCTCCGTGGCCGTAGCCTTCGTAGATGTCGGCGGGCTGTTGGATCGGGATCAGGCCGTAATGCGCCAAATGCTCCGGGTCGGTCTTCTTCAGCGGCGAGATCTTCTCGAAGATCTCGAACGCCCGAGCGTGCAAACGCGCGGCGGCCGCCTCATCGCCCATCGCATGAGCTTCAGCGGCGACCCTTACAAAACCATCGATAATCCATGACGCGCCGTGACTGTATTGGCCGCCATTCTCGCGCACGCCCGGGGGATAATCGGCGATGCGGCCGGGATAAGGGTCCGAGTGCTCGAAGAACGGCTTTTCCAGCAGCAGGACGCGATGCGGGCGCTCAATCCCCTTCAGGGCGCCTTCGAGCGCATCGACCGCTCTTGCATACGGGACCGCGCCGGAATACGCCGCCCAGCCCGCCGCCATGGCATTGGGCATGTCGAGCGCGCCGCCGTCTCCCAGCAGATCGAGCGCGTAATGGTCGCCGCGCCAGCCGAGATCGAGCGCCGCGCGCACCGACTGGCGCGCCTGTTCGCATCGCTTTGCGAAGACCTCGTCGCCACGCCGCCGCGCAAGCGGAATAAAGCCGTCGAGCACGTTGTAGAAGAAGAAGCCCATCCAAACGCCTGTTGCGGGGCCGTGCCGGCTGAGTTCGTCGATGCCGTCGTTCCAGTCGCCGGCTCCAAGAAGCGGCAGCCCATCGGCGCCCATATGCCCCATCGTATACTCGATCGCCCGCTTGGAATGGCCGTAAACATCGGCGCTTTCTCGCGAGGCGCGCGGCGCAATCACGAAGGTGTCCTCGTTGGCGGGAACCTCCAGACCCTCGAGATAGGCTACGTTGACGTCGAGCACGCCGGCGTCGCCGGTTTGCGCAACGTAGCGCGCGAGTACGTAGGGCAGCCACAGATGCGGGTCGCTGGCCTTGGTGCGTTGGCCGATTCCCGTCGCGCCGTTCGGCGCCCAGTGCCACCACTTGAGCACGTCGCCTTCCAGGAACTGTTGGCCGGCGTGGATCACGATCTGCCGGCGCGCGAGCGCGGGCTCGGTGACGATCAGCGGAATCACGTCCTGCAACTGGTCGCGATAGCCCGTGGCGCCGCCCCGCTGGTTCGGCCCGACGCGGGCGAACAATCGCGAGGCGTAGAGTTGGTAGGGCAGCCAGATGTTCACCAGCCGATCGAAGTCCGGCCGGTTGGTTCTTACCTCGATCACGCCAAGCCGTTGCGCCCAGGATCGGCGCGTCTCGGCAAGCTGCCGTTCGACCGTTGCGACATTGGCCTGCTCGGCGAATTTCAGCGCCGCCGCGCGATCTGGCGCCTGGCCGATCACCAGCGCGATCTTTCGCGTTTCGCCCGGAGCGAGCGTGATATTCTGCGCAAAGGCGGCGACGCGGCGTCCGTCGTCGCGTTGGGAGAGGTCGCCGACGTCTCGCTCGACGAAGGCGGGTGAATGAATGTCGCGGCCGATCCCGCCGAAGAATCGCGTGCGCACCGTTTCCAACGCCGGATTTTCGAGACTGGTGGCGACGAAGCACGTCCCGCGCACGAAATCATTGCGCGGGTTGGAGAACAGCAGGACGGCGCCGGCGGCTTGGGCGGCGATCTTGCCGGCGCTTGCGTTAGGGCTCTCCTCCAGCGCCATGTCGAAGAACGGCGCGACGCGCAGATTTAACGGTTCGTCGCCGGCGTTGTGCAGGCTCAGCAACCGCATGTCGCCGGGGAAGTCGGGTGGCGTGAACACCTCATAAATCGTCGCCAGCGCGCCGCGGCGTTTGCGGAAGGTGGCGACGCCGGGCTCGTAGTCGACCTCGATCGCCGCATCGTCATACTGGAACGGAACGTAGCCGGGCGAGTCCGTCTCGTTGCGATCGAGATCGCGAATGTAGATCACCTGACCGGGCTGCTGCACATGCGCGCTGTCGAAACGGAACGGCGTCAGGCCGTTTTGGCGCGCGTTGGCGAAAGAGGAATAAACCTCGCCGTCGCTAGAGACCATCACGCTGCCGCCGACGTCGTTGCCCATCACATGCGCCCAGGGCCGCGGGGTGCGGTGGGTGAGATGGAGCGTCTTGCCATCCTGCGAGAAGCTGAACGGCCAGCGCACGTGCAAAGCCGGCGAGGGCTCGACCGCGCGCGTCTCATGCATCCAATGCTGCAAATCGCCTTCCGCAAGCGAGGGCAGACCGAGACGCTTGCTCACCAGTTCGGCGGCCCAGACGGCATTGTCGGCGCGCCCGATAATGAATTCGGCATCCTCCACCCCGTTCGCTTCGAGCGGGATGTCGAGCGTGAAACTCGCGGCGGGATCGAAGGTCCAGAGCTTGCCCTGGTCGTCCAGTTTGCGGCTGCGGAACGGCTCGCAGCCGGTTGGCGCGATCAGCGAACCCTCGCCGAGAAAGCGCGTGCGGGAATCTTCGTAGCCGATCAACTTGGCGCCGGGGCCGGGCTTGACCGCGAAAAACGAAGTCTCGCCGCGCCCAGCGCGCGCGGAACGCAGCAGGCGATTGCGCGCCAATATGCCGTTGAGCCCACGAATGAACGAGGTCTCGACGTGCATCCCGGCGAAATCGAGATCGCCCGCATAGGCGCCGGTCTCGTGGCCGGCGATCTCGCAGAAGCTGACAAGTCGGAGTGAGCGCGCTCGTCCCGAAACATCGACCAGCGCCACACGAAAGCTCAGCACGGCCGCGTCATGATCGGGACCGATCACAAGCGAGGCGCGCACGCCGTTGAAGAGGTGGGTAATTGTGACTTGGTTAAAGCCGGTCCGCTCGACCGAATATTCGCCGGCGCGCCGCGCCGGTTCAAAGCCGATCGACCAGGGCGCCTGCCCCTCCTCGCAGACGTAGAAGAAAGGCCCACGGGACTGCTGCGGATCGAGCGGACGACGTATCAAGTCGATCGCCGGGCCGCCGCGCTCGTCCGCCATCACGCTTGCCGCGCCGCGACCATCGCGCCAGACCTCGACGCCGACCGCGGGATTGAACAGCGAGAACCGCTGCGGTGTATCGGCCAGCGTCGCTGGCGCGCCCTCAAGCGGGATTGCCGCAGCCGTGGCGCGATTGCGCATAAGTGCGATAATGTAGAACGTCGCGCCGATGATGCCCGCAATCGCGACGGCGTAGACTATGCTCAGAATCTTGATCGGCTCCGGCATCGGGCCGCCCTTCGCCAGCGTCTCGGCGCCGGTCCAGGCCTTGTCCCATTCGGGACCGCGCGGGATGTAGAACGGCAGCAGCAGGGGCGCCCAGGTCCCAAAACGGCGAATGCCGTCGGGGATCACGCGCGTACGGGAGCCTGCGCCGAGGAACCGCCCCGCCGCCTCATCCGCGCGGTCGCCGCCCAGGAACGAGAGGTTCACCAGCGTCGCGACGCGGAGGCCCATGTGGTCGAACCAGATCAGCACGCGTAGCCAGTCGTAGGCAAGCAAGCCGAGGAACAACGTGAGGCTGAAGTCGCGGAAATGCTCGGCTGGCAAGCCGATGTCGGCGCCGATCGCGACCAGCGACCGCACCGCGCCATCCTGATTGTACCAGGACGGATCGGCAGACTGGCGCAGGAAGGTGTTGATGATCGGGGACATCCAGAGGCCCCAGCGCATCACCCGGACCGCCTGGGCAATCAACCCTTCCATGCCCTGCGCCGAGAACATTTCACGTAACGGTTTCAACGAGCGGTCGAGCAACGCCGCCAGCAGCACGTAGTTGATCGAGAACAGCGGCGCCGCGATCGACCAGTTGATGACGCCCGCCAGCGATTCCGCGAAGAACAGGCGAACGCCACCCGCGACTTCGCCCAGATCCATCGCGCCGAATTTGTTGAACAGCGGATAGGTTGTGTAGTCGCCGAGCGCACGGCCGCTCAGGCGATAATTGACATCGGCGTAGGCCCAGAACTTGCCGAGCACCTTGGCCAATTGGGCAGTGTCGAAATACCACCCGAGCGCGCCCGCGACCACGCCGCCGAGCGCCAGCCCAAGCGCATAGCGCCGCCACGTCTGCAGCTTGACGCGCTCGCTTTGCTGGATGCGCAGCGCGTCGCCGATCAGGTCGACGCCGGCATAGGCGATCGCGCCAATCACGAAGGCGATCAGGAACCGCGCGCCGCCGGACTGAGCCGCAAGGTCGACGGCATAGGCGTAGGCGCAACCCAGACCCACCACGACGCCGCGCGCGTAAGCGAGCCCGTCGCGATAAGCGGCGTTCAGCCGGCCAACAAAGGGCGGCGTGCCATCGGCGCTGCCGATCAGCGTTTGCAGGAAGGGAAAAGCAAGCGCGCCCAGCACGGGGCCGAGCACCCAATATCCCGCCCGCAAAACATCGGCCACACCGGGAAGCCCGAGTACAAAGGCGAAGGCGAGGATCAGCGCCATGAACACGCCGCCGTAGATCGCGCCCTTGATCGCGCCGTCGCGGGCGTGCTGGTAGAGCGCGAGAAAGCGCGGCGGCCTCCCCGCCAGCGCATCGAGCGGCAAGCCGGTCGCGACATAGGTGACCGACCAGAGCGCGCCCTGCACGATAGCTGCGGCGAGCGCGCCGACGAAAATGGCGAAAAACGGTTGCGCGACGAGCTGCGCGGAATTGGCGATCAGCGGCGTCGCAGCGCCGAATACGGCGCAGGCGAACAACAATCCATGCGTGCGCGGAGAACGCGGCCAGCGGTCCAGCTCAATCAGCGACAACCCCGCGAGCCCGAGTTCAGCCAGGACGAACAGAACCACCGCGCGGCCGAGAAAGACCTGATAGGGAAACGGCCAGCCGTTAAATGGGACGAGCTCGTTGGCGATCTCGGCCATGTGCCAGTCGGCGCCCATATTCACGAGCTGGTTGAACATGAACGGGATCGCGATCATCGCGATCGCCTCGACCGGGCGAAGCGAGCGGTACTGACTGCGCAACGCGAGCAGCGTTCCCACGACATAGAAGCCGTAACCGATCGCCGCGCCAACCGCATTGAAGCGGAAGACGTCGCCCCACGGACCCACCAATTGCCAAAGCGAGAGATAATCGTTGCGCTGATAGCCAAGTATGGCGAAGGCGAAGACATCGAGCGGCAGCACGGTCGAGGTCCAGCGGCCGAGCTTCGCCTGCCGCCACATGGCGACGCCCGCGGCGCCCGCAAGGCCCGCGATTCCCCATTGCCGCATCGACAGCGAGACGATGATCGCCAGCGCGACCAGGGCGGCGCCCACCGCAGCGTAAGTCGCCGTCGAGCGCGCGCGGGATACTGGGGAAAAGTCGGTCATAGCTCCGCCCGCAGGGTGTTGGTACGGCTTTGGTCTCGCCCTCCTTGCGGCATCGGCCCCTGAGTCGCAAGCCCGAGGGTCGGCGAACTAATTCGTGGCGGGTCCGAGATGCGCGGGATAGCGGACATGCCGCTGATATGGCAAAAGCGACGCGAATTCCCCGGATCGAAAACGGTGTCGTTGGTGACAACGCGATGTAGTCGCCGTTTGTGGGCGTTGGAGAAAGAGCCTAGGCCATGCTCGAGATTCATCCCTACTACGAACTTCATCGGTCGGCGATGGAAGCCTCGATGCGCCAACGTCTCGATCTCGTGGACGAAATGTTCGAAGCGCATTTAGGTCGGTCTGAAACCGTCGCCGCCAAGCAAGAGATCATGAGCGAGTTCGAGATTGTGTTGGCGCAAACGCCCTATGTCGGCGGCGCGGCAAGTCGGATGAGTGACTTTCTCATGCGCCTAATAGGGTTCATGGCTGTCGGCCGCGTATTACAACGACGTGGATTACCGACAGATACGATCGGCGAGATTGAACTGCAAAGTTTTGAGAGGCAGATGCTCTCTGTCCCTGAAGACGATCGAATGCAGGCCGGGCGTCAATTCATGTCGGCTGAAAACCAGGCTCTAATCCGAGAGCAAGCTAACGACAGCCAAAAAGAGACTTATGAGGGCGACTTCATTTACGATTACGTCGAACCTGGCCCAAACGATAGTTTCGAATTTGGTGTGAACTATCGCGCGTGCGGATTTTGTCAATTTGCTGGCCGCCGCGGCGATTTGGACATCTTGAAGAATATTTGCGGTCTTGATTTCGCGGCGTACGAATTGCGGGGCATCCATTTGGATCGAACGCAAACTCTTGCGAGTGGAGCTTCGCACTGCAATTTTCGATTTTCCAGCAAACCGGTATTGCGGGCAAAAACGTGAATCGCTTCTCGTCTTGGCGCATAGCCATCGCTCACACGACCGAAGCTGACGTCATGGCCGATCCGCATTGCGCCCTTGCCGCCTGATTACACGCCTAGCGCATTTTCGCTGAAAGCAAGACGATGGTCGCCAAACCCAAGCCGCCCCGCCCCGTCGCTTCGATCCTGCACGCCGACGGCCTCGCTCGCTGTCCATGGCCCGGGGCCGACCCGCTTTACGTCGCCTATCACGACGAGGAATGGGGCGTGCCCGAATACGATGATCGCGCGCTGTTCGAGAAGCTGATCCTCGACGGCTTCCAGGCCGGCTTGTCCTGGATCACGATCCTGCGCAAGCGCGACGCTTTCCGGGCGGCGTTCGATGGATTCGAGCCAGCGATCATTGTCGGTTACGACGAAAGCAAGGTCGAGGCGCTGATGGGCGACGCCGGCATCGTGCGCAACCGGGCGAAAATCAAAGCGACCCAGGCGATGGCGCGCATCTATCTCGACCTGATGGACGGTCCCGGCTTCGCCCGCCATCTCTGGAGCTTTGTCGACGGCAAACCCGTGGCTCATGCCCGCACCACAGCGCGCGACGTGCCCGTCGACAGTCCGCAGGCGGAAGCGATGGCCAAGGATTTGCGCAAGCGTGGCGGCAATTTCGTCGGGCCGACGATCGTCTACGCCTTCATGCAGGCCGTCGGCATGGTCAACGACCACCTCTCCGACTGCCATCGCTGCACGGATTGCGCGAGGCTTGCCCGAAGCACCCCCTGGTGAGCGCGCGCGCATGGCAGCGGATGTTGTCGGGCCGGCGGCTCGACCTGATCGACCCCTCCCCGGTCGATGTTGAGATTGCCGACATTGCGCATGGCCTGGCGCGCGTGGCTCGCTGGAACGGGCAGACGCGGGGAGCGGAAATTTTCTCGGTGGCCCAGCATTCGCTACTCGTCGAGGCTTTGTTTTCCGCCGCCGCGCCAGTCACGCGACCCGACCAACTCGCCGCGCTGTTGCACGACGCTCCAGAATATGTGATCGGCGACATGATTTCGCCGTTTAAGTCGGCGATCGGGGGCGAGTACAAGCGGGTCGAGCGCCGGCTGCTCGGCGCGATCCTGATGCGCTTTGGCCTGCCCGCCACGATGGCGCCCGAGCTTGCCAAAACGATCAAGCTGGCCGACCGCGATTCCGCCTATTTCGAGGCGACCGAACTCGCCGGCTTCACGACGTCGGAGGCGCGCAAATTCTTCGGCGCCCCCCGGGTTGCTCTGGACAGCGTTGCGCTTTATCTCAAACCCTGGAGGCCCGAGGAGGCGCAAGCGAGGTTTCTGCAGCGCTTTCAAGAGCTAGATGTCGCCTGAACTCAAAAGCCCTAACCTGAAGAGGCCGCCATGCCGCGATTGCACGTCTGTTCGCTCGCCCTGATTGAAGAACAGACGCAAAAGACGGGCGCCCGCTCGCTCGTGTCTCTGCTCAGCCCCGGCACCGCAATGACGCGGCCGACGCTGATCGCCTCGGAACGCCATCTCAACATTGCGATGTCGGACATTGTCGACCACGCGCCCGGACAGGTGCGCCCCGAGATCGAACACATTGACGCGCTGATCGAATTTGTGCGCGACTGGGATCGACAGGAGCCATTGTTGATCCATTGCTACGCCGGCGTCTCGCGCTCGACCGCCTCGGCCTATATCGCCGCTTGCCTGCTGTCGCCGCATCGTGACGAACTCGAAATCGCGCAGGCGCTGCGTGCGGCCTCGCCGACCGCGACTCCCAACGCCCGATTTATCGCGCTAGCCGACGAGCGGCTTGGGCGTGAAGGGCGTATGACTGCCGCTGTCGCTTCGATCGGACGCGGCGAGGATTGCCTAGAGGGTGTCCCCTTCACTCTGGAGCTCTAAGTCATGTCTGCGATCCGCACGGAAATCTCGGGGCTGGTTGTCACTATTATTATTGATCGGCCCGACAAGCGGAACGCGGTGGATGAACCGATGGGGGTCGAGCTGCGCGAGGCGTTCCGGGCGTTTGAGGCGAACGACAGCGTGCGCGTCGCGGTCCTCTGGGGCGCCGGCGGCAATTTTTGCGCGGGGGCCGATCTGGCGGCAATCGCCGATCCCGAGAAGCGCCACGAACTCGATCCCGAGGGCCATGGTCCGATGGGGCCGACGCGCATGTTCTTCAAAAAGCCAGTCATCGCGGCGGTCTCTGGTTATGCCGTGGCGGGCGGGCTTGAACTCGCGCTGATCGCGGATTTACGTGTCGCCGAGGAAAGCGCGACTTTCGGCGTGTTCTGCCGCCGCTGGGGCGTGCCGCTAATCGACGGCGGCGCGACCCGCCTGCCCCGCTTGATCGGCATGGGCCGCGCGCTCGACATGATCCTGACCGGACGCCCCGTAGCCGCGCGCGAGGCGCTGGACTTCGGCCTCGCCAACCGGGTTGTCGCCAATGGCACTGCGCGGGAGGAGGCAGAAAATCTGGCGCGTGAGATCGCGGCATTTCCGCAGCTCTGCATGCTCACCGACCGCGCCTCGACCTATCGCCAATGGCACTTACCGCTCGCCGAGGCGCTGCGCGAGGAGGCTAGGCTTGGAACGAGGGTTGTTGAAGCCGAGGGCGCCGCGGGCGCGAAACGGTTTGTCGAGGGCGCGGGCCGTGGCGGGAAGTTTCAGGCTTAAACCTGTTGGCCAGACCCGGGAAACGCGCTGCATTCCCCAGGAGTAGCGGAAAGCTTGGGTCGCTTTCGCGCTAGTCCACGATTGCCTGATAGGCGAGCGTGCGGAAGTCAATTTCGGCCAGATCGTAGTTCGACATCGACTGGGCCATAAACAAACCGACCAACTGCTCTTTCGGATCGACCCAGTAATAGGTGTTCGCCGCGCCCGCCCAGCCAAATTCACCCACCGAGCCTGGTGCGCCATTGGCCGCGACGTCCAGCATGACCCGTGATCCCAAGCCGAAGCCGTAACCGGGGATGGGCAGGCCCGCGATTTCCAACGGCAGCAACGAGGGAGGCAGATGGTTGGCGTGCATCAGCTCGAGCGTCTTGCGCCCCAGAATTCTTTCTCCCTCGAGCTGGCCGTTATTCGCCAGCATCTGCGCGAACCGCCAATAGTCGCCGATGGTGGAGAACAGTCCGTGCCCTCCTCGCTGGAAGGTGTCGGGCCGATCGGTGGGATAACTCACCGAAACATCGAGACGATCATTCACGCCATCTCGCCACGCAGCGAGCTGATCGAGCGCACTCCCGGGGACGACCAGCAGATCGGGGCGCCCGTACATCGCCGCAAGGTGATCGCGTTTTCCAGCGGGGACTTCGAACGCGGTATCGTGCATCTTCAGCGGCGCGAACAGTCGCTCTTTCAGGAACGCCGCGAATGGCTGGCCCGAAGCGACCTCGCACACGCGCGCGGCGACGTCGATGCCGACGCTGTAGTGCCAACGCGTACCCGGATCATAAGCGAGCGGCAGGCGAGCGATGTCTTCAACCGCCTCTTCGAGGGTACAGGCGGCATCCGAAAGCTTGCCGCCTAGATAAAGGTTGCTCACGTGCGAATCGACGAAATTATAGCTGAGACCGCTCGTATGCATCATCAGATCGCGCACCTGCATCGGCCGCGAGGGCGTGGAGAGCGCTCCGTCTGGACTCATCACCTGGACGCGGCCGAACGAAGGAATGTATTTCGCAACGGGATCGAATATCCGAAGCCGTCCTTCCTCGACCAGCGTCATCAGCGCAGTGCAGACGATCGGTTTGGTCATCGAGTAGATGCGGAAGCTCGTATCCGCCGTCATCGGCAAACCCGCTTCCTTATCGCGCATGCCGAACTGTTCGGCGTGCACGATAATTCCGCGGCGCGCGATCATCGTGCTCATGCCCGCGTAAACGCCGCGATTGACGTAAGCCCGTAATGCAGGCTCGATCCGCGCCAACCGACGCGCATCCATGCCAACCTTCGCCGCGTCTTCCTTGTCGAACATGAGCGTTTCCCAAAAATGGCTTCGTTGTGCCGGCAGACTAAACAGAGCGGCGACGTTCGCAAGGGGCGCAAGCTGACGCTTTAGTGTGCGTCAATCGACCGCCTGTAACGTTCGCCACCTTTGCTCGCCGTGGAAAGTTACCCCGTAAGCGCATCGCGTACAGCGCCGGGCGTGGCGCCCATGGCCGCTCGAAAGGTAGCCACGAAATGGGCAGGTGTCGAGAAGCCCACTTTGTCCGCGACATCGCCAAGGGGAACCTTGGCGACACGCAACAGGGAGACGGCGCGTTCCATACGGCGGCGCACCAGATATTTGTGCGGCGTGTCGCCAGTATGTTGGCGGAACGCGCGCACGAAATGGCTGACGCTCAGGCTGGCTATGGCGGCCATATCGGCGAGAGTGGTTGAACTGGCTTTGTCCAGCGCCGCATTGATCATTGCCTCCAAGCGACGAAACGCCGCTGGCGCGAGACCACCGCGAAATGGCGCGCCGATCTGGTCCCGCCAGCGGCTCGCCTGTCGCGCAATATGCAGAGCGAGCGCGTGCAGATCCTCGTCGACCATCAGGGCATCGTCGGGCCCGCGCCGAGCGCTGTTAACTAACACCCGCATGATCAGTGTCCGTATCGCGTCGTCGCGCAGATCGAGCATAGGTGGGCACGCGAAGCGGGCTTCGAGCATCGCTTCAGCAAAGGTTTGATCCAGAAATAGTTGGACGACATCCGCCTCGCCGCTCACCTCCACGCAGGCGCCCCCCGTGGGCGAGAAGATCGAGACGCTGCCGCCGTGCCTTCGATCGTCGCGCATGCGTCCGTTGCGGGCGCGCGCGTTCCGGCCGTCGACGAGGCTCATCGCGAGCCGGATCGTATTCGACGGGGCAACGTCGATCACGGCCGCGCCGTGCCGCCAACGCGCGATAGCAGCCGTGGGCGCTGACGACGCGCCGAGCGTGCGAATGAAGACGGGTGCGCCGAGCGCCGCGATCGTGTCCTCCAGCGCCCTCATGCCCGCTCTCTCTATCGCCAATGCGCTTGGCCAACTTAGCCGTTCGCCAACGCGGCGTCATAGGTCCGCCGGTTTAAATCGGCGAAAAAGGTCATTTCACGATACCGCCCCGATCTGGCTGCGGTCCAAGGTCTGCAAGCGCGGCGCTGACCGGCAGCCGGCAAACAAAAGGATTTCAGCCATGAACGACGCCCTACGAAACGTCGGCGCGGACCCGCAAGGCGGCGTGACCGTCCTCGACCCCGAGGCCGGTTACATTACCATCATCAACACTTACGTGGTCGAGCCAGAGCGCGCGGACGAGTTGATCGCGTTCCTGATCGAGTCGACGGGCTCGACAGTCCGGCACGTTCCGGGGTTCATCTCGGCCAACCTCCACGTCGCGCTCGACCGCACCCAGGTCGTGAACTACGCGCAGTGGCGGAGCCGCGAGGCTCTCGTGGCGGCCCGCGAGAACACTAAGCTCGCGGGGCTCATGCAGGAGCAGTTGCGGATCGCGAAAAGCTTCTCGCCTGTGCTCTACAGTCTGCGCGTCAGCATCCCAGCGGTGCGTTGAACGGAGCCTGCGTCCTTTTCCGGCGCCAGCGGACAATCCATGTCAGGTTGCCCAACAGGAATATCAGCATGGAAGCCGCACGCTGGATGATCGTTTTCGTCGCCGCCGTAACCGCGGCCGGCGGCCTTTGCGCTGACTGGCTGATCCCGTTTGGGGCGCGCCAACACCTTAAAAACCCGGCTTGGAAACCCCACGCCAAATTCCACAATGCCCAGGCGATCCTTATGGGTTTTGGTCAAGGCGTGCTCGCGATCGGAGTGCTGTTTGTCGCCCCGCTAAGTCTGGCGACGATCCTGCTCGCTGCCTTGATCGCGTCGCTCTACTGGGACGCGTTGATGTTCGCCCCTTTTCTTCCAGGCACGGCGTGGGTGGACCCGGAGTTCGCTGAGGCGACGCCACGCCCGCTCGGGCTGCACCCGCAGCAACTGATCGGCTACATCTTACTTGCTCTGCTGATGGCGGCCGTCGCCTTCGCATTTAGCAATCACTAACCTCGCGCCTCACCTCGCCGCAGCGCGCTTCACAATTCCCGCCTCGTCGACCCCTCGCGGCAACGCGCCATAATGATGCGCGCCACGGCTTGCGAGCCTCGTGCGGCAGAACGCGTCGGCGACAAAGCCCGGCGCGGCGCGCCAGATCGCAGCCGCCTGCAACCCGAGCGCCAGGCGATCGCAGAGGTCGCGCGCGCGCGCTTCGAAATCAGGAGTGGATTTGAGATCGTCTTTCAACTCGGCAAGATGCGCGTCGAGTTCGCGGCTTTCCCCGCGCGAGGCGCCGACCTCGGCGAAATAGGCCTCCAGCGCGTCGGGCGCCTTCTGGATTGTGCGCATGACATCGAGGCATTGCACATTGCCGCTGCCTTCCCAGATCGCGTTGACCGGCCCCTCGCGATAAAGCCGCGGCATCGGCGAATCCTCCATCACGCCGGAGCCGCCGATGCATTCCATGGCTTCATAGGCGTGCATCGGAACACGCTTGCAGATCCAATATTTGCCCAGCGCCGTCCCCAGCCGAACCAGCCTATCCTCGCTTGCGTCGGCGCGATGGTCGAGCGCTCGCGCAAGTCGCAGCGACAGCGCCAGTGAGGCTTCGGCCTCGAGCGCTAAGTCGGCGAGAACCGCTCGCATGATGGGTTGATCGACCAAGGCGGCGCCGAAAGCGCGACGTTGGCTGGTGTGGTCGATCGCCTCCGCCACGGCGCGACGCATGCCCGCGGACGAACCAACCATGCAGTCGAAGCGCGTCATCGCCACCATCTCGATGATCGTGGCGACCCCCCTGCCCTCCGGGCCAATCCGGCGCCCAATCGCGCCGCGCCATTCCGTCTCGCTCGAAGCATTCGAGACATTGCCCATCTTGCGCTTGAGCCTGACGAATTCGATGCCATTTTTGTGGCCGTCGGGGCGCCAGCGGGGCGTGAGAAAGCATGTCAGGCCGGCCGGCGTCTGCGCCAGCGTCAGAAACGCGTCGCACATCGGCGCGGAGACGAAGTATTTATGGCCGGTGATCTCATAAAGCCCGTCGCCGATCGGCGTCGCCCGCGTGGTGTTGGCGCGCACGTCCGATCCGCCCTGCTTCTCCGTCATCGCCATGCCAATCGTCGCGCCCGCCTTGTCGGCCAGCGGTGCGTTGGCGGGATCGTAAATGCGGGAATGCACTTTCGGCAGCCAGTCTCGAGCTACCTCCGGATCGAGCCGCAGCGAGGGCGTCGCGGCGAAGGTCATCGTGATCGGACAGCCGTGCCCCGCTTCCACCTGGCTCTGCATATAGAACCGAGCCGCCCGCGCGACATGCGCGCCCTCGCGCGGGTCGGTCCAAGGCGAACAATGAATCCCTTCAGCGATCGCGACGCGCATCAACTCGTGATAGGCGGGATGGAAGCGAGCCAGATCGACGCGCCGGCCGTAGCGATCGTGCGTGTCGAACTCCGGGGGATGCCGGTTGGCGAGCGCGCCGAGTTCGAGATAGTCGGCCTTGCCCGCGCGGGCGCCAAAGTTAGCGAGATCGTCGACCGCCCAAGCCGCCCCTTCGCGCGATACGCCCTCCTTGAGCGCCGCGTCGCCCGTGAACAGATTATAGTCGGCGAGCGCAACGGGTTGGTTGAAAACCTCGTGCGTCGAGAGCGTGCTTTCCGTGAACTGGGGCTTTTCGTCGAATTGGAGCATGGCGTTCCTCCAGAGCTTGCGCCATCATAGCGCGGGGGGCGCGCTCTGCGCCATAAGCTGCTGGAAAGGCGTGGTCGTGACCTCGGGTTGGCCGCGAGGGGGCACGCATGGCCGATATGGCGCTTGGAATCGGGGTCGGAGTCCTGACGTTCGCGCTCGGATACATCGGCATGCTGCTGCAAAAGTTGCTTCCCGAGGCGCATATGAACTCGGGCTCGCGCGACATGATCGGCGCGGTGATGGGCCTGATTGCGCTGCTGCTCGCCCTGGTGCTGGGGACGTTGGTAGGCTCGGCCTATGGCTTCTTCGCCGTTCAGAAGGCCAATATCGAGACGCTCAGCGCTCGCGCGATCCAACTTGACATGACACTCGCGCAGTTCGGGCCAGAGGCGACGAACTTCCGCAAGGGACTCAAGGCCGCGGTCGACAGCGCATATAAGGAGATCTGGATCGATAATGTCGATCCGCGCACCTATTCCATCGTGGAATTAGTGCCCGCGTTGCATCAGTTGAGCAAAGCGGTCGGCGCGCTCAACCCTAAGACTTCGGAGCAGACGAGCCTGATGCCTAGCATCGCCCTCAACGCCTCGGTCATCGTACAGACCCGGCTCTTGATGTCGCTGCAACTCGCCAGCCCGATCTCCTGGCCGCTGCTGACGATCGTGGTGTCCTGGGCGATGCTGCTGTTTTGCGGCTACGGCGTGATGTCGCGTCTAAACTCGACGAGTATAATCGCTCTGGTCGTGGGCTCGTTTGCGGTGGGAAGCGCGATCTTTTTAATTCTAGAGCTAAACCAGCCCTTTACCGGCATGTTCCGACTTCCCGCCTCCGCGATGGAACAGGCGATCAGCGTGCTTGGGATCGATCAGCGCCCCATCCCGTAGAATTCGTCGTTTGGCCTTATGCTCATCACGTTCGCGAGCCGGTTGGACATGGCGTAGAATGCTGCAATCGAAGCGATGTCCCAAACGTCGTCATCGCTGAAGCCTTGCGTCTTCAGCGTCGCGATGTCGGCGTCCTCCACCTCGGCGCTGCGAATTGCGGTCTTCAGGGCGAAGTCGAGCATTGCGCGCTGCCGCAGCGTGATCTCGGCCTTGCGATGATTGGTCGCGACCTGCTCGGCGAGCCGCGGATTTTTGGAGCGAACGCGCAGGATCGCGCCATGTGCGACTACGCAATAGACGCAATCATTCGCGCCCGATGTCGCCACCACGATCATTTCCCGCTCGGCTTTTGTGAGGCCACCGGGCTTGTCCATCAGCGCGTCATGATAGGCAAAGAAGGCGCGAAACTCGTCGGGCCGGCGCGCCAGCGCGAGAAACACGTTGGGAATAAAGCCGGACTTTTCCTGGACGGCGAGAATGCGCGCGCGGATGTCTTCGGGCAATTCGGTAAGTTCGGGGACGGGGAAACGGGAGATGGCGGCGGTCATGGCGTCCCTCTGCGTCGCAGGCCGCGCGCGATCAGCCCCGGATCGGCTCGTGCGCCAAGGCCGCGCGCAAGAAATAATACAGCCCCGTCAGCGCCGACAGAATCAGCACGCCTTCGAGCAAATGCGTGAACGCTTCGCCAAGCTGAAACATGCCGCCGATCGCCCAGCCCGCAGCCCCGCCCGCGCCCACCAGTTCGGTGCCGACCAGAATCGCCACGCTGAGGAGCGTAAACGCGTTGCGCCAGTTGATGGGGCTAGAAGCGGCCAAGACGAACTCTCTTTTCAAAGCAGTTAACGTCGCTATAGCATGGCCCCGGCGCCCGCCAAACCGGAGTTTCGCTTGTGCCATGGCTTGCCCTCCTGCTCGCGACCCTTTCGGGTGACTACGTCTGCACCTACGGCTGCCGCCTGACCGACGCGCCGCCAGGCATTTTGGTGCTAGGCGACCGCGCTAGCTGCTTTGACGAATATGGCGGACGATTCGATGGCGAGTTGACCGCGCCCGACACAGTCGAATGCTTCCACAAAACCGGCCGCCTCGATTCCGACGGCGTGACGCTACGCTGGAGCGACGGCGTTATTTGGAAGCGTCGCGCGCCCGTGCAAAAGTGACCTGAAACGCTAGGGACGCCAATGACCGAATCCGCCTTTTCACGAGCCGCTGTCGCGGCTCCGCACCTTCTGGCGGCCGAGGCTGGACGCGACGTCTTCGCGCAGGGCGGCAATGCGATCGAGGCGATGGTGGCGATGGCGGCGAGCATCGCGGTCGTCTATCCCCATATGAACGCGATTGGCGGCGACGGTTTCTGGTTGATCCGCGATGGGCGCGGAAAGTCGCGCGCTATCGAGGCTTGCGGCTTTGCCGGCCAGCACGCGACGATCGCGCATTATGAGAAGATCGGGGGAATTCCGACGCGCGGGCCGCAGGCCGCATTGACCGTCCCCGGCGCGATCGGCGGATGGGCGCAGGCGCTTGAGCTTTCCAAGGCGCTCGGCGGCAAGCTGCCGCTTGGGTATTTGCTCGAGCGGGCCGAGAAACAGGCGCGCGAAGGCGTGCCGGTCTCGCTATCGGAGGCGCGCACCGAGGCGAAGGACCGCAACCTGGTTCTCGCGGCGCCGGGCTATCGCGAAACCTATTATATCGACGGTGAACCGGCCAAGGCGGGCGCGATCCGGCGCCAGTTGCGTCTCGCCGACACGCTGTCCCAGCTCGCACACGCTGGGCTCGAGGATTTTTATCGCGGCGACATCGGGCGCGAGATCGCTGCCGATCTCGAGGCGATTGAATCACCCGTCACGCGCGCCGATCTCAAGGCCTACGAGGCGCGCTTTCGCGAGCCGCTGACGGTGCGACTCAACGCGGCGACGCTATACAATACGCCGGTTCCTACGCAGGGGCTCGCCTCGCTGATCCTGCTGGGGATCTGGCAGCGCCTAGGCTCGCGCGACGTCGAGGGCGCCGAACACGCGCATGCCCTTATCGAGGCGTCCAAGCGCGCATTGGCTATAAGAGACCGCGCCTGCGTCGATTTCGATATCGCAATGGAAGACTTCGACCACCTGCTGTCGTCGACCTTCCTTGATGGGGAAGCCTTCAAGATCGACAAGACGCGTGCGGCGGCATGGCCGCTGCCCGCTGACAAAGGCGACACGATCTGGATGGGCGCCGTCGATTCGGGCGGGATCAGCGTCTCGTATATCCAGTCAATCTACTGGGAATACGGGTCGGGCTGCGTGCTGCCGCATACCGGGGTGTTGATGCAGAATCGCGGCATCGCGTTCTCGCTCGACCCCCGCAGCCCGCGGGCTCTAAAGCCGGGGCGTAGGCCGTTCCATACGCTAAACCCTGCGCTCGCGGTTTTCGACGACGGCCGTGTGATGCCCTACGGCTCAATGGGCGGCGATGGCCAACCGCAGTTTCAGGCGCAAGTTTTCACCCGCATCCTCGCAGGCGAGTCGCTAGAGAAAGCTGTCGCCGCGCCCCGCTGGCTCTGGGGCCGCGCGTGGGGCGACACGAGCGTAACACTCAAGATCGAGGCGGCGTTCGACGATGGGCTGGCGTCTAAGTTGTCGAGGATGGGCCACGAGATAGAGCGCAAGCCGGAGAACGCGCGCGACCTGTTCGGCCACGCGGGCGCGCTGCGGCGGGGGCTAAAGGGTGAGATCGAGGCGGCGCACGATCCGCGCGCGGATGGCGGGGCGATGGGGTTTTGAGGGGCGGTTCTGGCGGCTGAAATTGCGCGTCGAAACGGGATGCAGCCACCAACTTTAACCAGACGCATCCGCGTCGAAGTCCCAGCTTTGTGGTACGCTATCCTCCTGCGGATTGAATGGCGTCGCTGCGACCCTGTTGTTAAAGATGCGTTCCGCCACCGTCGCCCGGGAAGACTAACAGCGAAGTCGCCATGACAAGGCCCGTCATTTTTACCGTTTCGGCGGTATGGGACGCGGAAGCGGAAGTCTGGAGTGGTCACTGTGACGAGCTTCCAGCTTCAGCGGATTCCCCCACGCTCGACGGATTGCTCGAGAAGATTGCCGCAATGGCGCTCGACATCGCCCCCGACAATCATCCACACATAGCGCCGGAATCGATAATTATTCAGGTCACGGCCCTTCGCGACGCCATGCTTTCGGCCGCCTAGTTGGCGCCCAAGTTCGACAGACCGCTTCGAGAATTACGCTTGCAAGCCGGATGTTTTCCAAACCGGCAGGTTCGCGGAAGCCATGAAATCTGGCACAGCCCTCTCACTGGCAGGTCCTTTCCCATACCGATTGGCGTACCCAGTCGACATACCGCCAACGGTATACTGAGGTAGGCCGGTCTGCCCAAAGCCTTTTAAGATCCGATAGGCTAGCACTACTTTGGCAGATTAAATCTGGGTTGGGGTTTTTTAGGATTCCCGAAACGCGTTTTGCATGATTCATGGGAGGTCGGCAACGCGGAGGGC
>JAYTRP010000085.1:0-2182 GCA_043746145.1 Hyphomicrobiales bacterium
AAGGGACACGAGAGCTATTTCGGCATAAAGGTCATCGTCCCCGATCAATCAAATGGAAATAACGGCTTGCGGTCTACGAAATACGAAGCCGCTAGAGCAAGTGCGAAGCTCGCATCGCGCAATTCAAAGCAGCCGCGTCTATACTATGAGTTGCCGAGAACACGGTAGGGGAAACTACTCTGCCAACCCTTCGTTGCCGCGCGACAATCAAGATGAGAGGCGCATTGCCGCGCCTGAAATGTTCCCGAATCATAGGCCGTTGCCTCGCTTGAAATGCTCCCGGCGGCGGGAGGAAGCGGGGGCAGAGGATGAGGCAGGTGAGCATGGCGACGCGCGAGGAACTTCTACGGACGGTCAGTCAGCGGTATCGAGGCAGTTCGCGGTCCGACAAATCCCGCATCCTGGAAGAATTTGCGATGACGACTGGATATCATCGCAAGCATGCGATGCGGCTCCTGCGCGCGGGCCCGTCCGATAAGCGTTCAGCGCCGCGACCCTCGCGCCGGACTTACAACGCCGCTGTCCGCGAGGCGTTGATTATTTTGTGGGAAGCGTCCGACCGCGTCTGTGGCAAGCGTCTGAAGGCAATCATTCCAACCCTGGTGGCGGCGATGCAGCACCATGGCCATTTGGCGCTTGCGCCCGAAGTGCACGGATCACTTTTGAAAATGAGTGCGGCGACCATCGATCGTGTGCTTGCGCCGCAGCGTGAGTACTGCGGTCGTCGTCGACGGCGATCGGGTTCGGCAACAACGATCCGCCGGTCCATTCCTGTTCGGACATTTTCGGACTGGAATGATCCTGCGCCGGGATTCATTGAAGCGGATCTGGTCTCGCATTCAGGCCCAGTCGCCAGCGGCTCGTTTGTTCAGACACTTGTGCTGACTGACATTGCGACGGGTTGGACCGATTTTTCGCCCGTGCTGGTGCGCGAGCAGCATCTTGTGGTCGAAGTGCTTGGGCAGATTCGCCGGCGCCTGCCGTTCCCACTGTTGGGGTTCGACGTCGACAACGACAGCGTCTTCATGAATGAGACGGTTCGCGATTATTGCCGGGCGGAGAAAATTGAGATGACACGTTGCCGACCATACCGGAAAAACGATCAGGCGCATGTTGAGCAGAAGAACGGCGAGATCGTGCGGCGCATGGTGGGTTACCGCCGTTACGAGGGTATCGCCACCGCTCGGCAGCTGGCGACGCTTCACGAGCGTGCGCGCTTATTCGTTAACGTATTCCAAGCCTCGTTCAAGCTCGCAGAAAAAAAGCGCGACGGCGCCCGCGTGATCAAACGCTATCACAAACCAATGACGCCGCTTGACCGCCTTCTCGCAGATACACGGATCGGGCAGGACGTGCGGGACCGCGCTTTGGCGCTCCGTGCGGGCCTCGATCCAGTGCGTCTCTTGGCCGAGATCCGCCGCGAGCAACAGGCCCTCGTGATGTTGGCCGACTCCCTAGATCAGGCACGTTCGACCCGGCCACTGGAGACGGCAGCTGTCGTCCCGCTGGAAACGTTCGTCGCAAACCTCTCGACAGCTTGGCAGAACGGCGAAGTGCGACCGACTTCAAAGGCGAAGCCAAAAGCGAAGCGCGGCCGCCGCCGACCTGATCCGCTCGCGGCTGTCACAGACGAGCTTCGGGCTTGGTTCGACGCGGATCCGTCACGGACGGCACGTGAACTTCTGACGCGCCTCAAGGCGACACGTTGCGAAGCCCTCAACAGCTATCCGGACGCGGTGCTGCGTACACTGCAGCGCCGGATCAAGGTCTGGCGCGCCGAAATGGTTCAGGCGTTGGTGTTCGGTCGATCTGATAGCTCTAACGCAAGCAACGGGCCGGAGCGCTGCGAGTGTTGATGTCTCCGCGCTCCGGCCCGTCGCACTCACCATCGAAACCGACTTGACAACAATCGATCGTCAATTTGGCCGTGTGGCGGCTCGGGAACATTCCTGGATGAGGCAATACGCGTTCTCATTCAGATTGTCGCGCTATACGCCGCGCCCCAACTTCTCGATCCCGGATATGGGAATGCGACCGGAACAAACCGGGACGCGCTTTGCGCAAGCCTTCTTTGATCACATTGACGCCCGCGCCGCCTGGCCGGCGTTCGGCGGCTAAGTACGGCTCTTATGCGTGAAATGGTGCGTTCGAGCCGAGGCCTTGTGCCGCAAAACGCCAACTA
>JAYTRP010000086.1:0-2182 GCA_043746145.1 Hyphomicrobiales bacterium
TGCACGTCCGGTTTGCCGGTCCCTTTGGAGTCGCGCAACAACGTAATGCGATTGCTCTTGGTGGGCGCTCCCCCGGACGTCACCCAGGCTTCGACCCAATGCATCACAATATCTTTGGGGCGGCGAATCGGCACATATTCGGGCGCTTTGCTCTCGACCACCAGAACATCGCCGTCGGGCAGCACGTAAAGCGAGCGCGGATGCTGAAGACCCGTAGCGAAGGCTTCAACTTTCAGACCTGCCGGTACAGTTGGCTTCTCTCCGTTTTTCCAACCCACGACTCGGGCCAAATGCATTGGGGGCGACAAAAACTGCTGGGGCGCCGGGAGTTCGGGATTCGGCCCAACCTGCTGCATGGGGTCCATAGCGGTTGCGCTGACGACTGACGCCAGCCAAAATCCAGCCAACGTGGAACGAAGCAAGATCTTCATGTCGTGGTCTCCGAGGGGAGTTGATAGGCTCTTGTGGCAAGATCCGCCCACCAGGCGGCGACCAGCAAAACGCCCGTCAAAATCGAAAGCGTCAGGCCAAGCGGCGCCACCGAAGTGAGCCCATCGCGCGTGTGAACGAGCATATTGACCGCCGCGACGATCAGCGCCAATAGGCTTACGAGCCCGTAGATCAACGACGGCCTACGCCATTTCGGCGCCGCCAGACTTTCGACGGCACCAAGGATCAGCGCCGCAAAGCCAACTACGACGCCTGTCGAAATCAACCAATCCGACATATCGACCCAGATGAAGTCGGTGGAGAGGAGATAGACCAAATCGGTCGCCAAACCGAACAATAAGGCTGATGCCGAAATGGCCCAGAGCGAGCGATGGAACAACGGCCTGTTCAACATGCAAACTCTCAAATTTGGATAAGCAATCTTATAACGCAGAAAAGCGAGTGCGGTTCCCGCTTGGCGTCAGGGATGCCGCCGTCCGCCGGTCGCAAAATTTTCGGCGCACGAGAGGACGCCAAACTTTTCCTGGCATACGAGCCCAGACGTCTGCGCCGCCTCTTGCGCCCAGCTCAACCAAAAAGCTTCGAAGACGCCACCGCCCAGTCCAACGCCCGCCTCAGCCCACCACCTCCGCCGCCTTGGCCCGCTCCGCGCGCTTCCGCTCGTTGGGATCGAGGTAAGTCTTCCTCAACCGGACAGACTTGGGCGTCACTTCGACCAACTCATCATCCTGGATATAGGCCAGCGCCTTTTCCAGCGTCATCTGGATCGGCGGCGTCAGGCGGACCGCCTCGTCCTTGCTATGGGTGCGGATGTTGGTGAGCTTCTTGCCCTTCAGCACGTTGACTTCGAGGTCGTTGTCGCGCGTGTGCTGGCCAACGATCATGCCCTGATAGACCTTGCAGCCGGGCTCGATCATCATCGGGCCGCGATCCTCCAGGTTCCACATGGCGTAGGCGACCGATTCGCCCGCTTCGTTGGAGATCAGCACGCCGTTGCGGCGGCCGGGGATATCGCCCTTCCATTGGCCCCAATCGTGGAAAATGCGGTTCATGATCGCGGTGCCGCGCGTGTCGGTCAGCAATTCGCCAAGATACCCGATCAACCCGCGCGTCGGCGCCAGGAACACCAGACGCAGACGCCCGCCCCCGGAAGGGCGCATCTCGTTCATCTCGCCCTTGCGCTCGCTCATCTTCTGCACGACGATGCCCGAATGTCCCTCGTCGACGTCGATCACCACCTCTTCGATGGGCTCCAGAATCTCGCCCGCTTCGTCGCGCCTGAACAGAACTTTGGGGCGCGACACGCCCAGTTCGAAACCTTCGCGGCGCATCTGCTCGATCAGGATGGCGAGCTGCAATTCGCCGCGCCCGGAGACGACATAAGAATCCGAATTGGACGAGGCTTCGACCTTCAACGCGACATTGCCCTCGGCCTCCTTGAACAGGCGGTCGCGGATCAGCCGCGTCGTCACCTTGTCGCCCTCAGTACCCGCCAGCGGACTATCGTTGACGGAGAACGTCATCGATAGCGTCGGGGGATCGATGGGCTGCGCCTGTAGCGGCTCGACCTCTTCGGGCGAGCACAAAGTGTCGGCGACGTTGAACTCGGCCAGACCGGCGATCGCCACGATGTCGCCCGCCTCCGCCGTCTCGATGGGCGTGCGCTCGATGCCGCGAAACGCCAGGATCTTGCTGACACGGCCCGTCTCGACGACATGGCCCTCGCGGTTCA
>JAYTRP010000087.1:0-6931 GCA_043746145.1 Hyphomicrobiales bacterium
AGATTGCCTCTGAAAATGACGGAGTAGCGCCGTGTCTTCCGCAATCGTGCCAACCTATGCGCGGGCTGACCTTACTTTTGAGCGAGGCGACGGCTGTTGGCTGACGACGACGAGCGGCGAACGCTACCTCGATTTTGGCGCTGGCATCGCGGTTGTCTCGCTGGGTCATTCGCATCCCCATCTAGTCGAGACGCTTACTCGCCAGGGCGGCAAACTCTGGCATACTTCCAATCTGTTCCAGATGCCCGAGGGGGAGCGTTTTGCGCGCCGGCTCGTCGACGCCACTTTTGCCGATCTCGCCTTCTTCGCCAATTCCGGGGCTGAAGCCAACGAGGCGGCGATCAAGATGGCGCGCCGGCGGCAATGGATCGACGGCCATCCCGAACGGTTCCATATCCTGACTTTCGAGGGCGCCTTTCACGGGCGCACGCTTGCGACCATCGCAGCGGGCGGTCAGGCCAAATATCTCGAGGGTTTCGGGCCCAAGGTTGAAGGCTTCGATCAAATTCCAATCACCGACCTCGCCGCAGTCGAAGCGGCGGTGACGCTCGAAACCGCAGCGATCATGATCGAACCAATCCAGGGCGAGGGGGGCGTAAAGCCCGTGCCGGCCGCATTTCTGCGGGGCTTGAGGGAGATCTGCGACAAGCATGACTTGTTGCTGATCTTCGACGAGGTGCAAACTGGCGTGGGGCGCACCGGCCGTTTCTTCGCCTATGAACATTGCGGGATCAATCCCGATATTCTCACAAGCGCCAAAGGAATTGGCGGCGGCTTCCCCTTGTCGGTTTGCCTTGCAACCGCCGATGCGGCCAGGGGCCTGTCGGCTGGCGTTCACGGCACGACTTTTGGAGGCAATCCGCTCGCGATGGCGATCGGAAATGCGGTGCTCGACGTCGTGCTCGCGCCGGGTTTCATCGAGAATGTCGCACGCATGGGATCGCTCGCGCGCCAGAAGCTCGGCGCTCTCGAGGACGCGCATCCTCGCATTATCGAGGAAGTGCGGGGCGAAGGCCTGATGCTCGGCCTCAAGTTGAAGATGTCGCCAGGCGACTTCGCCGCCCATGCGCGTGCGCATCATCTGCTGTCGATCCCCGCCGGCGACAATACCGTGCGCTTGTTGCCGCCGCTCATCGTGACGGAAGAGGAATTGAGCGAGGCGGTGCGCCGACTCGACGCGGCCTGCATCGACGCCGAGCAGGCGCTTGATCGAGGTAAGATCGCGCTTGGTAAGAGCGAGCAGGCGCTCGTTAATGGTGAAGCGCTTGCCCGAGGCGAGAAGGCGGCAGTGGAATGATCCGCGCGAACGGACACGCGCCGCCCCGGCACTTCCTAGATATTCTCGATCTGTCGGCTGCTGCGCTACGGGGCATTCTCGATAGTTCCGCAGCGATGAAAGCCGCACGGGCGGCCGACAGGGCGACGACGCGGCGACCACTCGAAGGCAAGCCGCCTCGACCGCTCGAAGGCAAGACGCTGGCGATGATCTTCGACCGGCCCTCCACCCGGACGCGTGTCTCATTCGACGTCGGCATGCGCGAGCTTGGCGGCGAGACGATCATGCTGACCGGCGCGGAAATGCAGCTCGGGCGTGGCGAAACCATTGCGGACACCGCGCGCGTCCTCTCGCGCTATGTCGACGCGATCATGATCCGCATTCTCGACCATGGGGATCTGCTGGAACTGGCCGCCAACGCGACCATTCCGGTCATCAACGCGCTCACCAAGCAGTCGCATCCCTGTCAGGTGATGGCCGACATCCTCACCTTCGAGGAACACCGCGGCCCGATTAAAGGGCGCAAGATCGCCTGGAGCGGCGACTACAACAATGTGCTTTCGTCCTGGATCGACGCGTCGGCGCGTTTTGATTTCGAGCTCGATATCGCCTGCCCGCGGGAGCTTCAGCCTCAAGCCGCGCGTCTCGCAGCAGCGCGAGCCGCCGGCGCGCATATCACAATGGGCGACGATCCCGAACGCGCCGTGAAGGATGCAACCGCGGTAATTTCCGATTGCTGGGTGTCGATGGGCGACGAAGACGAAGGGCGCCGCCACAACCTGCTTGCGCCTTACCAGGTGAACGCCAATCTAATGAGGCGCGCCGCTGACGATGCGATCTTCATGCATTGTCTGCCCGCCCATCGCGGCGAGGAGGTGACCGACGAGGTGATGGACGGTCCGCAATCGGTCGTGTTGGACGAAGCCGAAAATCGGCTGCACGCGCAAAAGGGCGTGCTCGCATGGTGTTTGGGAGCTTTGGTTTAATGGACGAGTTCGTCAGGGACGTTTCCGATCTCACCGACGATGACATCGTAACGCCCTATACGGTCGAGAGTCTTGGCACGCGTGGCCGGCTGGTGAGACTAGGGCCCGCGATCGACGCGATCCTGAAACGCCATGCCTATCCCGCCCCGGTCGGCCGGGTCGTCGGCGAAGCCGCAGCGCTTGCGGTGCTGCTCGGGTCCTCGCTGAAGGAGGAGGGACGCTTCCAATTGCAGACCCAGAGCGACGGCGTGATCAATATGCTGCTCGTCGACTTCGACTCGCCCTCGAATATTCGCGCGCTTGCGCGTTTCGACGAGAAAGCGCTCGCGCAAAAAACCGCGGAGGGCGGCGAGCCCGATCTGCTGGGCAAGGGCTATCTCGCCTTTACAATCGAGACCGGCGATCTGGGCTCGCGTTATCAAGGCGTGGTCGAACTTGGCGGCCCAGGCCTTGAAGAAGCTGCGCGGGGATATTTTCTACGCTCCGAGCAGATACCGACGCTGGTTCGTCTGGCGGTCGGCGAGAGCGTCACCTCCGAGGGCACGCAATGGCGAGCCGGTGGGTTGCTCATTCAATTCCTGCCGGAATCCGAGGATCGCCGCCGTCAGGCTGATCTCGATCCCGGCGACGCGCCACCCGGCGTGGAAAAGCCCGAGTTGGAAGAAGACGACGAGTGGGTCGAGGCGCAGTCGCTCGCCAGCACGACCGAGGATCACGAATTAATCGACCCGACGCTGTCGAGCGAACGCCTGCTCTATCGCTTGTTCAACGAGCGCGGCGTCAGGGTGTTTGAGCCGACCCCGCTCGCCGACCGTTGCCGCTGCTCGGCGGAAAAAATCGACGGCATGCTGCGCAGTTTCTCGGTGGAGGAGCGCACTGCGATGATTGGCGACGACGGTATGATCGGCGTCACTTGCGAATTCTGCTCGGTCAAGCGCATCTTCGATCCCATTGAATTTTAAAATCGTGAGTAGAACGTTTTGAGCGAATTCACCGATCGTATGGGGGAGGCCGGCGCCGCTGTGGAGGCCGCGCTGGAGGCTTTATTGAGCGCAAAGCCGCTGGCGGGAGAGATTGCCAGGCCTGAGCGACTGCTCGCTGCGATGCGCTATGGCGTGCTTGGCGGGGGCAAGCGGCTGCGGCCGTTCCTGACGATTGAGACCGCGCGGGCGCTGGGCGTGACGGGAGACGCCCCGCTCCGGGCCGGCTGTGCGGTCGAATGCGTGCACGGTTATTCTCTGGTTCATGACGATTTGCCGGCGATGGATGACGACGATATGCGGCGGGGCCGCCCGACCGCGCACCGCGCCTTCGACGAGGCGACCGCGATCCTGGCGGGCGATGCGCTGCAGACGCTCGCATTCGACATCGTCGCCGATCCCGCAACCCATCCCGACGGCGCAATTCGCGCGGCGCTCTGCCTCGGCCTCGCGCGCGCGACGGGGCTCGGCGGCATGGCGGGCGGGCAGATGCTGGATTTGCAGGCGGAGACGGCGGCGACGCCGCTCGACGACGAGGCGATCTTGCTGCTGCAAGCGATGAAGACCGGCGCGCTGCTGCGTTTCGCGGTCGAGGCGGGGGCCATCATCGCCAGCGCCTCGGCCGATCGCCGCACGGCGCTGCTTCGCTACGGAGAAGCTTTGGGCTCCGCCTTTCAGGTCGCCGACGACATTCTCGATGCGGAAAGCACGTCCGAGGCGCTCGGCAAGCGCGCTGGCAAAGATGCCGATCGCAACAAGGGCACGTTCGTGTCGATCCACGGACTCGCCGGCGCCAAGGCGTTGCGCGACACATTCGTGGACAAAGCGCTGGTCGCGCTCGACGAGGCCCGGCTGGGCCCCGAGGGCGATATTCTCAGAGAAGCCGCGCGCTTCGTTGCGGTGCGCAAAAACTGAATCATAGGGAAATTGCAATGGACAAGGCGAGCTTCAACTGGGCCGATCCGTTCGACTTCGAGCAGCAACTGACCGAGGAAGAGCGGATGGTCCAGAAGACCGCGCATTCCTACTCCAGGGATCGCCTACAGCCGCGCGTGCTTGAGGCGTTTCGTGAGGAAAAGACCGATATCGCGATATTCCGGGAAATGGGCGAACTCGGCTTTCTCGGGCCGACTATTTCGCCAGAGTACGGCGGCGCTGGGCTTGGATATGTCAGCTACGGCCTGATCGCGCGCGAGGTCGAGCGGATCGATTCCGGCTATCGCTCGATGATGAGCGTCCAATCTTCGCTGGTGATGGTCCCGATCGAGGCCTTCGGCACGCATGCGCAAAAACAGAAGTTTCTGCCCAAACTCGCGAGCGGCGAGTGGATTGGCTGCTTCGGCCTGACCGAGCCCGACCACGGCTCCGATCCCGGCTCCATGATCACCCGCGCTCGCAAAGTCCCGGGTGGTTACAGCCTGACCGGCGCGAAAACCTGGATTTCAAATGCGCCGATCGCTGATGTTTTCCTCGTCTGGGCGAAAACCGAAGATGGTATCATCCGCGGCTTCCTGCTCGAAAAGGGGGCCAAGGGACTGAGCGCCCCGGCGATCCACGGCAAAGTCGGACTTCGCGCCTCCATCACCGGCCAGATCCTGCTTGATGAGGCGTTCGTTCCCGATGAGAATTGGTTGCCCGAGGTTACTGGTCTCAAAGGGCCGTTTACTTGCTTGAATTCCGCGCGATACGGCATTGCCTGGGGAGCGCTTGGCGCCGCGGAGGCGTGTTACGCAGTCGCTCGGCAATACACGATGGATCGCAAGCAGTTCGGCCGCCCCCTTGCGGCCAACCAACTGATCCAGAAGAAGCTGGCGGACATGCTGACCGATATTTCGTTGGGGCTGCAGGGCTGTCTCAGGCTGGGCCGAATGAAGGAGGAGGGCCATCCGCCGGTGGAACTTACCTCGATTTTGAAACGCAACTCCTGCGGCAAGGCGCTCGAAGTCGCCCGCGCCGCGCGCGACATGCTTGGCGGAAACGGTATTTCCGACGAATACGCCGTCGCGCGCCATCTCGTGAATCTGGAGGTGGTCAACACCTACGAAGGCACGCACGACATCCATGCGCTGATTATCGGACGCGCGATCACGGGATTGCAGGCGTTCTCGAATTGAACGCCGAGGGCTCGACGAAAGTAGGGCGGGGGCTTCGAACGTCTTTGCGTTATCGGCACTGGCCTTGTCGCACTTTGCCTCCTATATCTCTGCCATGAGCGTAGCATTCACCCGCGAAGACAGTGCAGTAACCGCGCAGGAAGTCACCCTTCCCGAACGGCCGATCTCTCCGCACCCTAACCTTGTGACCAATTCCGGGCTCGAGGCGCTGCAACGCGCCGTGGTGGCCGCTGAGGCGGCGTTCGAGGCTGCGCGCGAAATTGCGAATGCTGACGCGCGCCGCAATGTCAGCGAAGGCGCCGTGCGCGATCTCAGCTATTTCCGAGAGCGCTTGCGCAGCGCTGAACTGCGTCCCGACCCGGACCAGACTTCGACAGTCGCTTTCGGGTCGCGCGTCACGATCGAACGTGAAGACGGCCGTCGCCAGATTTTTCGCATCGTCGGCGAGGATGAAGCCGAGCCGAAAAACGGCTCGATATCGTATATTTCGCCAATGGCGCGGGGGCTCACCGGCAAGCGGGTCGGAGACGTCGTGACTGTCGCCGGGCATGAGGTGGAGATCGTCGAGATCGGTTGAGCGAAGCGAGCTTCGCGGGATAGCTATCCCAGTCTCCCCTGATTAGGATCGCGGTTCGATTCGTGAACCGCAGGAATCATATGGCTGACGAAGATCGACGCATCGCGGCAACCATCGCTACCGAGATCGGCGCCCGGACCGAGCAGGCCATTGCGGCGATTGCGCTGCTGGATGAAGGCTCGACGGTTCCGTTCATTGCGCGTTACCGGAAGGAAGTAACCGGCGCGCTTGATGACACTCAATTGCGCAACCTGGCGGAGCGGCTGACCTATCTGCGCGAACTCGAACAAAGGCGCGCCGCGATCCTCAGTTCGATCCGGTCGCAAAGAAAATTGACTGACGCTTTGGAAGGTCAGATCAACAAGGCGTCGGCGAAGTCGGAGCTTGAAGACCTCTATCTCCCTTATAAAGTGAAGCGCCGCACGAAGGCGGAAATCGCGCGCGAACGCGGCCTAGGGCCGCTTGCCGAGGCGATCCTCGCCGATCGTCGCGCCCTTCCCGCCGATATTGCCGCCTCCTATGTCACTGGCGAAGTTGCAGACGTGAAGGCGGCGCTCGAAGGCGCGCGCGACATTGTCGCCGAGGCAATCTCCGTCAACGCCGAACTGATCGGGCGCCTGCGCGCCTATATGAGAGAGAAGGCGTTCCTGCACGCGAGAGTGATCGACGGCCAGCAGGAGGCCGGCGCTAAATTTTCCGACTATTTCGATCATCTCGAGCGCTGGGCTACGGCGCCGAGCCATCGCGCGCTGGCGATGTTGCGCGGGCGTAATGAGAACGCGCTGACGCTGGACATCGAGGTCGACGCCGACGACGCCTCACCCGTCAAGCCGGTCGAGCACATGATTGGCGAAGCTTACGCGCTAGGCGCGACGCTGGCGGGCGATCTGTGGCTGCGCGAAGTCTCGCGCTGGACATGGCGGGTGAAGCTCTCGACCTCGCTGTCGCTCGACCTGATGATGGAGCTTCGCGATCGTTCGGATGAAGAGGCGATCCGC
>JAYTRP010000088.1:0-2175 GCA_043746145.1 Hyphomicrobiales bacterium
CAGCAAATGGGTAATCAATTGCCGCGGGGTGGAGCAGCCCGGTAGCTCGTCAGGCTCATAACCTGAAGGCCGCAGGTTCAAATCCTGCCCCCGCAACCAAAATTTTAAAAGCTCCTGAGTCCCTTGGTTTGGGGCATTTTTTTGCCTCGGCGGCTATTTATCCATCGGTCTCGCAGATATTATGTGCGTGGTGTGCTCGCGCGACCTAATCACGAACGCGCCGCTCTCGTGGGACAGTATTGAACTGCGCGATCATGCGACCGAGGAACGCCCTCACATCTCCCACGTGTGCAAACATCGCTTGCAATAGCGACCCCCTCCGATGTTTGTGTCAGCGTCCTTGCTTTTGGCCCCGACCGGCCGGGAAGGACGGATGGGGATGATGGGCGTGGACAAGATCGGCGAAATATGTCGCGCGTATTTCGAGCAGGATCGCTCGATCAAAGAGATCGTGCGTACGCTTTCGGTGTCACGCTCGACGGTTTGCAAAGTCATCCGGGGTCAGCAGACGGAGTTTAAGTACACCCGGGATGTGCAGCCGACGCCGAAGATCGGCCTTTGGGTCGAGGCGCTGACGGAGATCCTGGAGGGGGAAGCGAAGCTGGCCAAGCGCGAGCGCCGCTCGACGCAACGGCTATACGAGGAACTGCGCGGGCGCGGATACGACGGCGCTCACGACAGCGTGGATCGGTTCGTGAAGTCCTGGCGCGAGGACAGGGCGCGGGTTCCCACGCATGCCTACGTGCCGATGAGCTTTGCGCCGGGGGAAGCCTACCAGTTCGACTGGAGCCACGAGACGATCACGCTTCAGGGGCTGCCGCTGAGATGTGAAGGCGGCGCACATGAAGCTTGCGCACAGCCGCATGCCGTTCGTGCGCGTATACTTTCGCGAGACGCAGGAACTGGTGTTCGACGCCCACGACAAGGCGTTCCAGTTTTACGGCGGCGTCTGCCGGCGCGGCATCTACGACAATATGAAAACGGCGGTGGAGGCGATCTTCGTGGGCAAGGCGCGCCCCTACAACGCCCGCTTTCTACAAATGTGCTCGCACCATCTGATCGAGCCGGTGGCTTGTACGCCAGCGTCCGGCTGGGAGAAGGGCCAAGTCGAGAACCAGGTCGGCAATCTGCGCGACCAGATGTTCCGGCCCAAGCCCCGTGTGAAGAGCTTGGGCGAGCTGAATGCGTGGCTCGAAGACCAATGCGTCGCTTGACGCCAAGCGAATGCAGCACCCCGAGTTCAAGGATCGCACGGTTTGGGAGGTGTTCGAGGAGGAGCGCGCGAGCCTGATGGCGCTTCGCGGCCCCTTTGACGGGTTCGTCGAAAAGGCGGTCCGGGCGAGCACGACGTGCCTGATCATGGCCGACCACGTTTCGCTACAGCGTCGATGCCCGCGCCGCCGGTCGTATGGTGCTGGTGCGCTCCCATGCCGAGCGCGTCGTCGTGCTGATGGGCGAGGAAGTGGTCGCAGATCACCCGCGCAACTTCCAGCGCGACAAGATCGTCTACGACCCCTGGCATTACCTGCCGGTGCTGATGAAGAAGCCCGGCGCATCGCGGGCAAGTTTACGCCGCCCGCGTACACTTGGCGGCATGGCGCAACGGCGCGCCGTTCAAAGACGGGGATCTGCCGGCGGCTCTGACCCAGGTTCGCGCCAAACTGAAACCGCACGCCGATGGCTTGCCGTCAGTTCGTCAAGATTTTAGGAGCCGTGCTCGATCATGGCCTCGGCGCGGTGGAGGCGGCCTGCGCCGAGGCGCTGGAGGCAGGCCTCGCCAGCGGTGACGTGATCCTGACCGTGCTGGCGCGCCGCCGCCAGCCTGCGCCGCCCCCCAGCATCACCACGCCCGACGCCTTGCGTCTGAAGATCGAGCCCGCAGCCGATTGCAGCCGCTACGACCTCATAAGGAAGATCGCCTGATGGAGCGCCACGAGATTCTGGAGGCCATGAGCGAACTCAAGCTCTACGGTATGCGCGCCAGCTTCGACGAGATCGCCGGCAAGGGCCTCACTCGGCGCGACGAGCTTTACCCGCTCATCGCCAGCCTCATCCGCGCCGAGCGCACCCACCGGCGGGCTCGCTCGATCAGCTATCGCATCACGGGCGCGAAGTTCCCGGTTCTCAAAGACATCGACAAATTCGTCTTCGCCGACACGCCGGTCGATGAAGGCC
>JAYTRP010000089.1:0-2174 GCA_043746145.1 Hyphomicrobiales bacterium
TGGCCGCGTCAGTCAGTTGGGTCGGCGACCGGACGGAACACTTCGTCGGCGACACCCAAGGCCGCGACAACATCACGACGGCCGAAATGGCGCTCGATGCGCAAGGTCTTTTCCTGGCGATGCGCGTCGACATCCTAGGAAACCTCGGCGCCTACCTCAGCATGTTTGCGCCCTATATCCCTTGGCTAGGCGCGACCATGGCGACGGGGCCCTACCATGTGGGAGCGCTGCACGCGCGAGTCCGCGGCATCTATACCCACACCGTTCCCGTAGACGCTTATCGCGGAGCGGGGCGCCCTGAGGCAGCCTATGTGCTCGAGCGGTTGGTGGATGCTTGCGCGCGAGAACTCGGCATCGGCGCTGATGAAATTCGCGCCCGAAACTTCGTGAAGCCGGGCCAAATGCCCTATCACACGCTTACCGATCGCGATTACGATGTTGGCGAATTCGAAGCGGCGATGCGGGCTTGTCTGGCCAAGGCGAACTTTGACACCTTCGACCAACGCGCTCGCGAAGCCTCCGCAAGGGGCAAGTTTTTGGGCTTTGGCATTTCCAGCTACATAGAATGCACAGCCTGGGGAGAAGGCGAAAAGGGCTTTGTCACTCTTGAGAAGGACGGAAGCTTTACGGTCGGCATCGGCACGCAATCCAATGGACAGGGCCACGAAACGGCTTACGCCCAGGTAGTGTCGCAGCATTTGGACGTGCCGCTCGATCGAATCAAAGTCATCCAAGGAGACACCGATCGCGTTGCAACTGGAAACGGCACAGGGGGATCGCGCTCAATCCCGGTCGGCGCGGTGATGGTCGACAGAGCCTCAAGTACGCTAGCCGTTAGGCTAAAAGAGCTCGCTGCAGACAAGCTCGAAGCGGCAGTGGCCGATCTGGAGATTGCAGATGGCAGGGTGCGAATTGCCGGGACCGACCGCTCCGTCAGTTATGCTGAAATTGCGGGCCTTCCGGCTGCGACTCCCGAACGTTTGACCGCGATTGAGGAATTCGTGCCGCCGAACGCAACCTATCCGAATGGGACTCACGCCTGCGAAGTCGAGATTGATCCGGAGACCGGAACGACTGAAATTATCCGCTACTCCGTAGTCGATGATTTTGGCTTTACTCTTAATCCGCTTCTGCTCGCCGGCCAGGTTCATGGCGGCATCGCTCAGGGTATTGGGCAGGCGCTGCTTGAAGAAGCTCGCTTCGACGAGCACGGGCAACTCCTGACCGCAAGCTTCATGGACTACGGTATGCCTCGTGCAGACACGCTGTCCATGATCGCGTTCGAGACGCGCAACGTTCCGTCCACGACCAATCCCATGGGATTGAAGGGCGCGGGGGAAGCGGGCTCGATTGGCTCAACGCCAGCCGTCATGAACGCGGTCGCGGACGCCCTTTGGCGCGGATGTAAGGTTAAGCATATCGACATGCCGGCGACGCCGTTCGCCGTGCATCGAGCGATTCGCAGCGCAATGTCTCACTAGGGGATTTCAAGGCAATCTCGCGAGCCGCCGCCATGCGGCTCGCGCTTTACCCGCTTCAGCCAGGAAAACCGTTTTGAAGATTTCGAGCGTCCGCCCGGATTCTCTCAATCATCGCCCGCACGCCATTAGACCTTTGCGGCGTAAGGTGTTGCTCAAGCCCCAATTGCCGAAACACGCCTGGCGCATCGATATCGAGGATTTCCTGGGCCGTCTTCCCGGAATATAGAGCGATCGTGATCGCGACGAGGCCTTTGACAAGATGCGAGTCGCTGTCGCCAAGGAACTTCATAACCTTGCGACTATCGCTGTTCACTTCGCAAGATCTCAAAATCCACACTTGGCTGACGCAACCCCGCACCTTGTTGGCGTCGTTGTGTTCAGCTTCTGGCAACAGGGCAAGCGTCCGTCCGATTTCGATTATATACCGGTAACGGTCTTCCCAGTCTTCTAGGAAGGCAAAGTCCTCGCAAATACCGTCGATAGTTTGCAGCCTAGTCGCCCTTCGTCATGCGTTGGAACTCCTTTACGCTCATTGGCCTCGGGGCGCTACCCGCGCCGTCTTTGAGTCCTACCTTTGGGAGCAATCGGGCCGCTCCAAGGCTCTATGAAATCCATTCGCGTGAGGGTTTGAAGAGATTGCGCTGCATGAGCGCCAATGCGGATAGGTTCGCTTGCTGACTTAGCTGGCAGAAC
>JAYTRP010000090.1:0-19998 GCA_043746145.1 Hyphomicrobiales bacterium
AGGACCGCTTTATGCTGACTTTCCCCAACATAGCCGTCGCTGTCGCGCTTTTACTCGTCGTGTTGGTGCTCGTCGCGGGCCTCGTCAACATGCTGCGTCAAGGCTCGTCCAACCGGTCTCAACTCCTGATGCGATGGCGCGTCGGGCTGCAATTCTGCGCAATCGTGGTCATCGTCGCCGCGCTCTATTTCCGAGGCCACTAATGGTTCGCTTGAACAAGATTTACACGCGTACGGGCGACAACGGCGAGACGGGGCTCGGCGACGGCGAGCGACGCCCAAAATACGATGCGCGGGTCGCCGCTTACGGCGAGGTGGACGAGGTTAATTGCGTGATCGGCCTTGCCCGTTTGGATACGGCGGACAAGCAAGGCGATCTGGCGCGGATCGACGCGACATTGGCGCGGGTGCAAAACGACTTGTTCGATCTTGGCGCGGATCTGTGTGTCCCGCCCGATGGCAAAGGCGGCGAGAAGCTGCGCGTCACACCTGCGCAGGTCGACTCGCTGGAACAGGCGATCGATGAACTAAACGTGGACCTGTCACCGCTGCGCTCGTTCGTGCTGCCGGGCGGAAGTGCGGCCGCCGCTTCGCTGCATCAAGCGCGCGCGGTTTGTCGCCGCGCGGAGCGGGCCATCGTCTGGCTCGCCGACCGTGAGCCCGGCGATGTCGGCGCGCCCGTTATCGCGTACATGAACCGCCTTTCCGACTATCTGTTCGTCGCGGCCCGTTACGCCAACGAGCGGGGCGCGGCGGACGTCCTCTGGGTTCCCGGCGCCAATCGAGGCGCCAAAGCGAAGCCTGAAGGTTCGACGTGACCCAATATCTATTCCCCCCGGCTCGCGTCGCGTCGCTTCCCATTCTGGGCGACGAGCGGCGCTATGCCGTTTCACGGATATTTTGCGTCGGCCGCAACTACGAAGAGCATGCGCGCGAGATGGGCCACGTCGTCGATCGCGAGAAGCCGTTTTACTTTTGCAAGAGCGCGACCACGCTGCGCCAGGACGGGGATACAATCGGCTATCCCCCCGGCACGACCAATTATCATTTCGAGGGTGAACTTGTTGTCGCGCTCGGCGCCCCCGCATTTAGAATCGCCGCCGCGGACGCCTTGTCCTCGGTGTTCGGCTACGCCTGCGGGCTCGACATGACGCGACGCGATCTACAGCTTTCCGAACGAGCCAAGCAGCGCCCTTGGGCGCTCGGCAAGGATGTCGAGGGAAGCGCACCGACCTCGGCAATCGCGCCCGTCTCGCGGATCGGCCACCCCAAGAGCGCGGCCATCACGCTCAAACAGAATGGCGCGCTCAAGCAAAACTCGGACATATCGCAATTAGTCTGGTCAGTGGCGGAGCTGATCTCGCATCTTTCCGGCTTTTATCACCTCGGCCCCGGCGACCTTATCTTTACGGGCACGCCTGCGGGAGTTGGACCGGTCGAACCTGGCGATCTGCTTGAAACAATGATCGAGGGGATCGCGTCGTTGACGACCCGTATTGGCGATCGAGAATGAGCGAACTCGCAATCGGGGTGATTAGCGGCACGTCGATGGACGGGATCGACGTCGCCTCGGTGCTAAGCGACGGCATGGACCATGTCGAACCGGGTCCTGGCGGCGTCTATCCCTATCCGCCCGCGACTGTTCGCCGCCTGCGCGAGGTCATTGCTGATCCCGAACGGGCGCGCACACCGCTTGCGGACCTCGAGCTAGAGGTGACTAACGCCCATGTCGACGCGGTCGAGGCGTTTATCGCCGAGCATGGCGTCGCCCGCGAAAGCGTATCGGTCGTGGGTATGCACGGCCAGACCGTGCTGCACCGCCCGAGGGAACGGTTCACGAGGCAATTATGCGATGGGGCGTACGCGGCCCGGCGACTCGGGCTCGACGTGATCTGCGATTTTCGCGCGGCTGACATCGAGGCCGGTGGCGAGGGCGCTCCGCTGGCGCCGCTCTATCACGCGGCTATCGCTGCAAAGATCGAGCGGCCGTTGATGATTCTTAATTGGGGCGGCGTCGGCAACGTGACGTATCTCGGCGCAAACGGCGAGATACTGGCGTTCGATACAGGGCCCGCAAGCGCGCTGCTGGACGATTTCGTCGCTCGCCGGACTGGCGCAAAATATGACGAAGACGGCGTTCTGGCCGCGAGCGGAAGGGCGCACCGCGATCTCGTGGACGCTTGGCTGACCGATCCCTACTTCGCCCGGCCAGCGCCGAAATCGCTCGATCGCAACCATTTTCATCGACTGGCGTCAGGCGTGGACGCGTTGGACGACCGGGACGGCGCGGCGACCCTGGCCGCCTTTACCATCGAAGCGACGGCTGCCGCATTACGACATGTACCCTTGGCTCCCGCGCGTTGGCTGGTTTGCGGCGGCGGACGGCACAACCTTCAATTGATGCACGCGCTGGCCAAGCGTTTGAACGCCATCGTTCAGCCGATCGAAGCCATCGGCTACAACGGCGATATCATCGAGGCGCAGTGCTTTGGCTATCTCGCGCTGCGTTCGCGCAAGGGCTTACCGCTTTCACTTCCCACAACGACGGGCGTGCCGCATCCTATGCCCGGCGGGCGTTGGTTTGCTGCACTGAAATAGAAAATGGCCCCGCCATTGGCGGGGCCAGATCCGAAGTCGACTGCCAGATCCTAAGTCGCCTAGCGGCAAGCAACTTAGTAGAAGCGGCCAAAGCCGCTATGCGGCTTAGTAGCAAACGTTGACGACGCGACGTCCAGCGTAGTCACCATAAGCGTCATAGATCGGGCGCGAGCGATAGCAGCCGTCGCCGCCGTAACCGTAGCCGCCGTAGCCATAACCACCGTAACCGTAGGGCGCCGACGCGATAGCGCCAGCCGCTAGGCCGAGGCCCAAAACGCCCAAGCCAAGTCCGTAGCCGCCATATCCATAGCCGCCGCCGTAGCCGCCGTGATATCCACCATAACCGCCGTGGTAGCCGCCATAACCGCCGTGGTAGCCGCCATGATATCGACCATAACCGCCGTGATAGCCGCCACCGTGGTACCCGCCGCCGCCACCGCCGAAATGCTGGGCGGCATCAGCAGGCGATGCAGCAACCGCAAGACCAATGGTAAGTGCAGCTGCGGAAGCGACCAGTGCTTTCTTGATGTTCATCGAGGGATCTCCTTGAGTAAACTGGAGGGTCGATTCCCCTGCCAGAGAAGCTTCGAGGCCATCAGCCTCCTTCTCGAGCGTAACTTTGCTAGCGCATCGGGGTTCCATTTGGTTGGAAATGCGGCATCCCGGCGCCAGCCGATTTATATTCGCCACTTATCAGTAAATTATGAATATTTGTTCAGCTAACTCTTATACTACAGTGGGATAGCGCGCTCCGTCCATATCTACGATAGCTCCATTGATGTAAGCGGCGCGTCTCGATGCAAAATACACTGTGGCGTCGGCGATGTCCTCTGGCGTCGCCGCGCGGCCTTGCGGTATTGCCGCGACTTCTTTGCGACGGGCGGCTTCCAGGTCCAGGCCCGCGAGCTTGGCCGAGGCCTGTAGCCCTTCCAGGAAGCGCTCGGTTTCGGTCAGCCCCGGATTGATCCCGACGACCCGCACGCCCTTGCTGGCATAAGCGTTGGCGAGGCCCGCGGTCACCAGCATCAGGGCCGCGTTCGCCGCTCCGCCTGCGAGATGGGTCGGCGAGGCGACCTTGCCGCCCGTGCCGATGATGTTGACGATGACGCCCTTGCCGCGCGCGGCCATGCGCTTGACCACGGGGTCCATGACATTGACATACGAGAAGAATTTCGCGTCCAAAGCGGCCCGCCAAGCCGCCGGCGTCAGTTCGTCGGGCGGCGTCCGCCGCGCCGCGCCCGCCGAATTGACGAGAACGTCGATCGGCCCCAGCGCGGCTTCGACCGCCTCGACGGCGGCAAGAGCGGCCTTATCGTCGATCAGATCCGCCGCGAAGCCAAACGCGCCGGGCAGAGTTTCCAAGGCTTTGTCGATATTCGCCTGCGAGCGCGAGACGATCGCCACCCGCGCCCCCTCGGCGGCGAAACCGCGGGCGCAGGCGAGTCCGATGCCTTTGGAGCCGCCGGTGATGAGCACGATCGCGCCTGAAAGATTCAGATCCATCGCTGCTGTCCTATCGATGCTTTGACTATGACTAAAGCGCCCTACTTCACGGCTAGCGCAAAATCCCAATCGAGCTTCCAGAACGGCGCCTTGAAGCCGAGCCGTTCCGCTTCGCTGAAATCCTCGCTGAGCCGAAAATCGCCGATCAAGCTCTGCTTGACGCCAAACACCGCGTCGATTTCCAGATACGGACAATCCGGGGGAAAAACGTGGGTCACGACCTCAGAATATCCCGGCGCCCGCACGATAAAGTGGATGTGCGCGGCGCGGTTCACCCCACGACCCATGCCCGCCAGCATCGCCCCGACGGGTCCATCGCCGGGGATCGGGTAGTAGCGCGGCTTGGCGGTGCGGAACCAGTATTCGCCATTCACGTCGGTGGTGAACACGCCGCGCAGGTTCATGTCGGGTTGCACGCCCTTCTGCTGCACGTCGTAAAAGCCGTCCTCGTTGGTCTGCCAGGCGTCGACCGTCGCGCCGGCGATCGGCTTACCCGCGACGTCGGCAACCGTGCCGCGCACCACCAGCGGCTGCCCCTTGCCGTCGAGGCAGATATTGTGACCGTTCTCGTAGTGCGGAGGATTGGCGACGTAAAATGGCCCGAGCACGGTATTTTCAGTCGCGCCGGAATGGTCGTTGTTGATGGTGTCAACCAACATGCTCACGCCGAGCGTGTCGGACAGCAGAATGAATTCCTGCCGCCAGTCGGTGCTCATCTGGCCCGTCTTGGTGAGGAACTGGATCGCCGTCATCCATTCGTCCTGCGTCAGCCTGACCTCCTTCACCATCGCGTGCAGGTGACGGATCGCCGAACTCATGATTTCGCGGAGGCGCGCGGGCGTGTCTGGACCCATACGCGAGATGACGACCTCAGCGGAACTCTCCTCGGAAAAGTAGGGGTATTTGATGGGTTGATTGTCCATGGCGGCCTCCTCACCAAAAGCTCTCGCGTTTCAGACCGATTCGAGCGCCAGCGAAATACCCTGACCAACGCCGATGCACATGGTCGCCAACGCACGCCGGCCCTTCTTAAGCGAGAGTTCGAGCGCCGCCGTGCCGGCAAGGCGCGCGCCCGAGGCGCCGAGGGGATGACCCAGCGCGATCGCGCCGCCATTGGGGTTCACATGCGGCGCGTCATCGGCGATACCGAGATCGCGCAGCACAGCGAGCGCCTGCGCGGCGAAGGCTTCGTTGAGTTCGATCACGTCGAAATCGGAGGGCTTCAAGCCGAGCCGCTCGCATAATTTGCGGGTCGAGGGCGACGGGCCAAAACCCATGATGCGCGGCTCGACGCCAGCGGTAGCGCCGCCAATCACGCGGGCGATGGGCGTGAGGCCATACCGGCGCACCGCCGCCTCGGAGGCGAGCAGCAAAGCGGCGGCGCCGTCGTTGACGCCGGAGGCGTTGCCCGCCGTTACGCTGCCGCCTTTGCGGAACGGCGTTGGCAATTTTGCGAGCGCCTCCAACGAACTATCCGCGCGCGGATGCTCGTCCTTGTCAACCAGGATCGGCTCGCCCTTGCGGCGCGGGATCGCGACCGCCGCGATCTCCTTGGCGAGCCGCCCATTCTGCTGCGCGGCGACGGCGCGCAACTGCGATCTTAGTGCGAAAGCGTCCTGATCGGCGCGCGACACCTGGAATTGTTCGGCCACGTTTTCCGCCGTCTCGGGCATCGAATCGACGCCGTGCCGCTCCTTCATCAGCGGATTGACGAACCGCCAGCCAATCGTCGTGTCGTAGATCTCCGCGTTGCGCGAGAAGGCCGAATCGGCCTTGGGCATCACGAACGGCGCGCGGCTCATCGACTCGACGCCGCCCGCGATCATCAGTTCTGCTTCGCCGAGCCGGATTTGCCGCGCCGCGATCGAAACCGCGTCGAGGCCCGAGCCGCACAGGCGATTGACCGTGACGCCGGGGACCGTCGCAGGCAAGCCCGCCAGCAGCGCGGCCATGCGCGCGACATTGCGATTGTCCTCGCCGGCCTGATTGGCGCAGCCGTAAATGACCTCCTCGATCAACGCCGGATCGAGCTTGGGATGGCGCGCGAGCAACGCCCTCAGCGGCGCCGCGGCGAGGTCATCCGCGCGCACGCTCGCGAGCGACCCGCCAAAGCGACCGATCGGGGTACGGACATAATCAACGATGAAAGCTTCGCTCATGATCTTCATCTCGCTTTATCGAGGACCATACTAGCCTTCCGCCGTTGCGAGAAGCGTAGCGACGAAGCTGCCCCTGGCGCCGCATCACGGCCCCGTTGCTCGCGCGGTCATCGCGCCGATGGTATGTCCGAACCAGAACGGACTTTAGACAGAGGACGAAACGATGCGCGCAGTTGGACTATACACTTGGGGCGGACCTGAAGTTCTCCAGGTCGTCGAACTCCCCGAAGTTCACGCGGGGCCGGGACAGGTTCGAATCCGCGTCCATGCGGCGACGGTCAATCCAACCGACCTGATAGGCCGCAACGGCGGTCGCGCCGAGCAGCAAAAAGCCGATCCACCGCCTTACGTGCCGGGGATGGATGCGGCGGGGATCATCGACGAGGTGGGAAGCGGCGTTCCCGACAGACTGAAACTTGGCGACGCTGTCATGGCGATCGTCGTGCCGAAGGGCAGCCACGGCGGGTATCGCGAGCAAATCGTGCTCGACGCCCGGTCGGTCGTCCGCGCTCCCGCCGGCAAGAGCCATGCTGAGGCCGCCACATTGCCGATGAACGGGCTGACCGCGCGGCTTTCGCTCGACTTGCTCAAGCTGTCTCCGGGTCAGGTCATCGCCGTGACCGGCGCGGCGGGCGCTTACGGCGGCTATGTCATTCAACTCGCCAAAGACGAGGGGCTGACGGTCATCGCCGATGCGTCCGAGAAAGACGAAAAGCTCGACAAGTCGCTTGGCGCCGATATCGTCGTGCGCAGGGGCGATGATGTCGCGTCGCGGATTCGCGAGCATTTCCCTCAAGGAGTCGACGGGCTCGCGGATGGAGCGGTGCTCAAAGAGCTTGTCATCCCCGCCGTTCGCGACGGCGGCGCCTTCACCTCTGTACGCGGGTTCGAGGGCGCCCCGCAGCGAGGCATCCATTTCACCGCGACCTTCGTGCGCTCCTACGCGCATGAATTCGAGAAGCTCGATCGCCTGCGGCAACAGGTCGAGGCGGGCAAAATCACGCTTCGCGTAGCGGAGGTCTATCCGCCGGAAAAGGCCCCCGACGCCCATCGTCGGCTGGAAGCCGGGGGTACGCGAGGACGGCTGGTCATCCAGTTCTGATCCGGGACAGGGCGGAGAACCGGGCCTCGCGCGGTTCTTACCACCCAGGTCCGTCTTTGCGAGGAGCTCTTGCGACGAAGCAATCCAGGGGGACGTAAAGGCCGGCCATTGCGGACGTTGTGCGGCCTCGCATCCAACCATAGCGCCTGCGGCTCCTGGGTTGCTTCGTCGCAAGAGCTCCTCGCAAAGACGAGAGAGCGCGGGTGATGGATGCGCCACAGCGGTACTTTGCCCCTGGATTCCCCCGCTACGCTCGCCATGCCGAAGCGGGGTGACGCGCGGCGCCGAGTGTGATTCACTGCCCCTGGGCAAATCAGAGGCGGGGCATGGCGCAGCGAGTCGGCGGAGCTAGAGGTGCGGCGTGCCCAGACTGATCCTGGTGCGCCTGCTCTCCGCGATCCCGACCCTGTTCCTCGTCATCACGCTGTCGTTTTTCCTGATGCGCGCAGCGCCCGGCGGCCCGTTCGATCTCGAGCGCCCGCTCGATCCCGTCGTGATGGCGAACATGCGCCACGTCTACCTGCTCGACGAGCCGCTGTGGCGGCAATACCTGAGCTATCTCGCGGGGCTGGCGCATGGCGATCTGGGCCCGAGCTATTTCTGGCGCGATTTCACGGTCGATGAACTGTTCGCCAAGGCGCTGCCGATTTCCGCCCTGCTCGGCGCGCTTGCTCTCAGCCTCGCGCTCGTCGTGGGCGTCTCGGCCGGCGCTTATGCGGCGTCGCGTTCGGGGTCAGCCGCCGACACGCTCGTCACGGGGGCGGCGAGCCTTGGCGTAACCGTTCCGAGCTTCGTGCTGGCGCCCGTGCTGCAGATTGTGTTTGGCCTCGGGCTCAGATGGCTGCCGGTCGGCGGCTGGGGCGATGGCGCGCCGAGCCATCTCGTGCTGCCCGTGCTGGTGCTGGCCGCGCCGCAGATCGCCGGGGTGGCGCGGCTCACGCGCGCCGCGATGGGCGAGGCGCTGACCTCCCCCGCCGCACGCACGGTGCGCGCCTATGGCCTGCCGCCGCGCGTCGAATTCGGCCGCGCGTTTCGCGCCGCGCTCATTCCACTCGTCTCCTATCTCGGGCCCGCCGCCGCCGCCGTGATGACGGGCTCGGTCGTGGTCGAGACCATCTTCGGCGTGCCCGGCGTCGGGCGTTATTTCGTCGAGGCGGCGCTAAACCGCGATTACACGCTGAGCATGGCGGCAGTGCTGCTGGTCGCGGGCGCTGTGCTCGCGGTCAACATTCTGGTCGATATCGCTTATCTCTTCATCGACCCGCGCGTGCGCCTTGACTGACAAGACGCTGACTAACAAGACGCTTGGTATCGCCTTCGCTGCCTTAAGCCTGATCGCCCTGTTCTGCTTTGGCGGTCCGATGCTGCTCTCAGCCGATTATGACGTGGTCTATCGCGATTACATCCGCCTCGCCCCTTCGCTCCAGCGCCATCCCAGCGAGTCGGAGGCGCGGACCGCGCTCGATGACGTCGCCGGGCGGCTGCACGCCCATGTCGCGCAGGCGAGCATCGTCAAGGGTGTCGCGCACGTCACCCTCTCCGCGGACCGCCCGATCGCGCCGCACGGCCTGATCTATTTCGAGCGCTCGCGTGTGTTCGGGCCCGCGCGCGTAATCGAGACCAGCGAGGATGGCCGCACGCTCGTCGCCGTGGCCCCGATCCGCCATGTCTGGCTCCCGTTCGGGACCGATTCCAACGGTCGCGACCTGCTGGCGCGAACGATGGTCGCCGGGCGCGTTTCGCTGTTGGTCGGGGCGCTGGGCTGCGCCGTGGCGCTGGGCATCGGCGTCGCCTATGGCGCGGTCGCGGGTTACGCCGGCGGCCGGATCGATCTGCTGATGATGCGCTTCGTCGACGCGCTCTACGCGCTGCCCTTCATCTTCTTCGTGATCCTGCTGATGGCGTTCTTTGGCCGCCGTTTCGCGCTGATCTTCGTCGCGATCGGCGCGGTCGAATGGCTCGACATGGCGCGCGTCGTGCGCGGGCAGACGCTCAGCCTGCGGGGCCAAGAATTCGTGCTCGCCGCGCGGGCGCTGGGCCTGCGCGCGGGCGCTATTCTTGTGCGCCATATCGCGCCCAACCTGTCGGGGGTGGTGGGAGCCTATCTCGCGCTGATGGTCCCGCGCGTGATCCTGCTGGAGAGCTTCCTCTCCTTCCTGGGGCTGGGCGTGCAGGAGCCGCTGACCAGCCTCGGCGTGCTGGTGGCCGATGGCGCGCGCCACATTCAGGACGCGCCCTGGCTGCTGATCTTTCCCGCCGCGCTGCTGATCGCGATGCTCAACGCGCTTGCGCTTATCGGCGACGGCCTGCGCGCCGCGCTCGATCCGCGCGGGCGCTGAAATGGCGCTGTTCACGCTCAAAGATTTGCGGGTCGGCTTCGAGACGCCGACAGGCCTGGTGGAGGCGGTGAAGGGCGTCGACCTCGAGATCGAACCCGGCGAGATTGTCGCGATCGTCGGCGAATCCGGCTCTGGCAAAACGCAAGCCCTGCTTGCAGCACTCGGCCTGCTGCCGCGCAACGGCCGCGCTACAGGATCGGCCCGGTTCGAGGGCGAGGAACTGATCGGCGCGCCGCGCGCGCGGCTGGACCGGATTCGGGGGGCGCGGGCGACGATGATCTTTCAGGAGCCGATGACGGCGCTCGATCCGTTGACCCCGATCGGCGCGCAGATCGCCGCGCCGCTGATTGCGCACGCTCACCTCAGCCGGCCTTGCGCGCGCGATCGAGCGAAGGAATTGCTCGAACAGGTCGGTCTGCGAGGCGGACGTTTCCGCGCGGGCGCCTACCCGCATCAGCTATCGGGGGGCGAACGGCAGCGGGCGATGATCGCCATGGCGATCGCCAATCGGCCGGCCCTGCTGATCGCCGACGAGCCGACCACCGCGCTCGATGTGACCGTGCAGGCGCGCATCCTCGACCTGCTGCGAGACCTTCAGCGCGAGCTCGGCATGGCGATGATTTTCGTCAGCCACGACCTGCATCTGGTGCGCCGGCTCGCGAGCCGCGTGCTGGTGATGCGACAGGGCCGGGTGATCGAGACCGGCGCGACCCCAGCGCTGTTCGCCGCCCCGCGCGAGGCCTATACGCGCCTGCTCGTCGAGGCGACGCCATCGGACCTAAAGCCACCGGCGGCGGAACGCGCTCCCGTGTTGCTGGAGGCGCGCGCGATCCGCGTCACGTTCTTGCAAACCGCAGGCCTGCTACGCGCCCCGCAAAGGGTCCGCGCCGTCGATGGCGTCGACGTTACGCTGCGAGCGGGCGAGACTTTGGGGATCGTCGGCGAATCTGGATCGGGCAAATCGACGCTCGCGCGCGCGCTACTCCGGCTGGTCCCTTGCGAGGGCGAAATCCTGTTCGAGGGGCGTGACATTGCCAAGCTCGACCAAGCGGCGATGCGGCCGTTGCGGCGGCGCTTGCAGATCGTTTTCCAGGACCCGTTCGGCTCGCTCTCGCCTCGGCTGTCAGCCGGCGAGATCGTCACGGAGGGACTGCGCGCGCATGCGCCGCAATATGGCGCACGCGAGCGCGACGCCGCCGCGGTTCGCGCCTTCGACGCGGTCGGTCTCGATCCCGCTTGGCGCCGCCGCACGCCCGACGCCTTCTCCGGCGGCCAACGCCAGCGCATCGCGATCGCCCGCGCGCTGATCCTTGAACCCGCGGTGCTCGTGCTGGACGAGCCGACCTCCGCGCTCGATCGCTCCGCGCAGCGCGGCATGCTGGCGCTGCTGCGCAAGCTTCAGGCCGAGCGCGGACTGGCCTATCTCTTCATCACCCACGACCTTGCGGTGGTGAGGGCGATGGCCGATCAAATCGTAGTGATGCAGGGCGGTCGCGTGGTCGAGCGCGGCGCGACAGCGGAGATATTCATCCGGCCGCGCGAAGCTTACACGCGCGAGTTGATCGCGGCGGCGGATTTGGACGCGCCGGTCGATGGCGGCAGAGGGCCGACGGCGCGAGCGTAGCAAGACGATCCAGATACTCCGTTTCCGTTCAGCCCTGACGGAGACGTTGGTTCGGCTGCCCGTCCCCGCCGCTTGTTGATCGCACTGTCGCTTGCTAGGCTCGTCAAAACGCGAATTCGCCGCAAGCCAACCGCCTTGCAGGTTCGTCACTGGGCGAGCAGCCCCGGGGAGCTAAACGCCTGTGTTGGAATCCAGAGTACGACGCGGGCCGGAATTCGATCGAAATCGTGAGCTCTACGCCGGCCTGATCGAGACCTTGCGGGAACGGCATCGTCAGGTTCTCAAAGGCGGCGGCGAGAAGTTGCAGCGGCGGCATCGCGAGCGGGGCAAGATCCCGGTGCGCGAACGCATCGACCATCTGATCGACCCGCTATCGCCGTTTCTCGAACTGTCCCCGCTCGCCGCCTGGGATTTGTACGGCAACGAAGTTCCCTCCGCCGGTGTGGTCACCGGAATCGGCATGGTGGCGGGAACGCCCTGCGCGATCATCGCCAACGACGCCACGGTGAAGGGCGGCTCGTTTTTTCATGAGACCGTGAAAAAACATCTGCGCGCGCAAGAGATTGCGTTCGACAACCGCCTGCCGTGCCTCTACCTCGTCGATTGCGGCGGCGCGTTTTTGCCTGAGCAGGACCGCGTATTCCCCGACCGCGACCACTTTGGCGGAACCTTCTTTCAGCAATGCCGGATGTCGGCCGCGGGGCTGCCGCAGATCTCCGCGGTGTTTGGCGGCTGCACGGCAGGCGGCGCTTATATCCCGGCTTTGTCCGACGAGGTCGTAATGGTGCGCGGCGTCGGCCGGATTCATCTGGGCGGCCCGCCGATCGTCAAGGCGGCGATCAATGAAATCGTCGACGGCGAGACGCTTGGCGGCGCGGAAATGCATTCGACGGTTTCGGGCGTGTCGGACTATCTCGCCAACGATGAATTGGAGGCGATCGGCAAAGTCCGCGATATCGTCGCCTCGCTCGGTTGGCGCCAACAACGACGCACAACGACCCGCGAGCCGCGCGAGCCGCTTTACGATCCAACCGAGCTTGGCGCCATCGTCGGCGCCGATCTCAGGCAGCCCTACGACGTGCGCGAGGTGATCGCCAGACTGGTCGACGCCAGTGAATTCAATGAATTCAAGCCGGCGTATGGCTCGACGCTGGTCTGCGGCTTTGCCTGGATTCACGGCGAGCCGGTCGGCATCATCGCCAACAATGGCGTGCTGTTCTCCGAGTCCGCGGTGAAAGGCGCGCATTTCATCGAACTATGCGACCAGCGCCTGACGCCGATCCTGTTCCTGCAAAACATCACCGGCTTCATGATCGGAACGGAGGCGGAGCGCGGCGGCATCGCCAAACATTCCGCCAAACTCGTCTATGCCGTCTCCAACGCGCGCGTGCCCCGCTACACCGTGATCATCGGCGGCTCCTATGGCGCCGGCAATTACGGCATGTGCGGACGTGGCTTCCAACCGCGCTTCCTGTTTGCATGGCCGAACGCCCGCATCGCGACCATGAGCGCCGACATCGCCGCCGCCGTAGTCACGGATTTGCGCCGCGCCAGCCTGACACGCGACGCTGCCGACGATGCGGAGATCGCCAGGGTGGACAGCCAGACGCGGGCGCAGTTCGAGCAACAGAGCACGCCCTATTACGCGACCGCGCGGCTTTGGGACGACGGGATCATCGAGCCCTGGCAGACGCGCGACGTGCTAGGGCTGTGTCTCGCCTTGGCGTCGCGCGCGATCGACCTGCCCGAGCATCGCCCCGTGTACAGGATGTGATGCGATGATCGGCTCTTTGCTCGTCGCCAATCGCGGCGAAATCGCCGTGCGCATCATGCGGACCTGCCGGCGCTTGGGCATCGCAACGATCGCGGTCTATTCCGACGCCGATCGCGACGCAGCTCATGTCGCCTATGCCGACGAGGCGGTGCGGATCGGGCCTGCTCCTGCACGCGAAAGCTATCTCCGGCCTGACGCGATCATGGAGGCGGCCGCCCGCACGGGAGCCGAGGCAATCCATCCCGGCTACGGTTTTCTCTCGGAAAAGCCCGATTTGCCGAGGCTCTGCCTGAAGGCGGGGCGCGTGTTCGTTGGCCCTTCGGCCGAGTGCATCGCGGCGATGGGGCCCAAGATCGGCTCGAAGCGGATCGCGGCCCAGGCGGGAGCGCCGAGCGTTCCCGGCTATATCGGCGACGATCAGTCGGTGAAACGCCTCAGCGAGGAAGCGCGCCGCATCGGCTTTCCCGTCATGGTCAAAGCCTCCGCCGGCGGGGGCGGCAAAGGGATGCGCAGAGTTTTCGAGGCTTCCGAACTCGCCGCCGCGCTCGACCTTGCGCGTCGCGAGGCGGAAGCGTCGTTCGGCGATCCCGCGCTGCTGATCGAGAAACTGGTGCTGCGGCCCAGACACCTCGAAGTGCAGATCGCCGGCGACAAATACGGCGACGTCGTGCATTTGTTCGAGCGTGATTGCTCGGTCCAGCGCAACAATCAAAAGGTGCTGGAGGAAGCGCCGGCGCCTAACCTAGACAGCGAAATTCGCGCCAAGCTGTTCGAGCGCGCCGTCGCGATCGCGCGCGCGATCAACTACGACAATCTCGGCACCATTGAGTTCATCCTCGAAGAGGGCGAGAGCGACCCTTGGTTCCTCGAAATGAACACCCGTCTTCAGGTCGAGCATCCCGTCACCGAGGCGATCACGGGTTTCGACCTCGTCGAATGGCAACTCCGCATCGCATCGGGGGAACGGCTTCCCGCGCGCCAGGAGGAGATTAGCGCGAACGGCTACGCGATCGAGGCTCGGGTCACCGCCGAGCGTGCCGACCAGGGCTTTCGTCCCGACGCTGGCCGGATCGTCGGCTATCGCGAGCCGCCAACGATCCGCGTCGACAGCGGAATTCGCGCCGGGAGCGAAGTGACGTTGTTCTACGACTCGCTGCTCGCCAAGGCGATCGGCGCCGGGGCGACCCGCGAGATCGCCCGCGCGCGGCTCGTCTCGGGCTTGCGCGATTTCGCGATCTTTGGTCCCGCGACGACGCTGCCGTTCTTGATTGACGCGCTGGAGCATCCAATCTTCGTAGCAGGGCGAGCGACGACGCGCTTCATCGAGGACGCTTTCCCCGAGGGTTGGTCGCCCGCGCGCCCGCACGCGCGGCTCGCAAGAGCGGCCTCAGCGCTGCTGGCGCTGTCGAGCGCCCCCGCAGCCGTGCCGCCCTCCGCATGGACGAGCCTGCTCGGCTTTCGCGTCCTTGGCCCCTCCGGCGGGGTAGCGGAAACGCGGTTGGTCGGCAAAGAAGACGGTCAGACATTTAAGTTGATTGTTCAGGCGCAGCCCGATGGGGCGCGCTGTGTGACGGACGAGCAAGGCGAGCTTGCGATCACCGTGCGCTGGGAAGGGCGCAGCGTCGAGATCGAGTCGGATGGACGCATTTTGCGCGGACTGTTCGAGCGAGACCAAGGCCGGGTGTGGCTCAATCTTGGCGGCGTGACCTACGACATGACGATCGAGGCGGAAGTCGCCGCCATAGCCGCGTCGAGCGCGAGCAGCGTGGGGTCCGGCGCCATTCTCGCCCCGATGCCCGGCGTGGTGGCGGAGGTCAAGGTGGCCGTCGGGGATACCGTCGAGATCGGTCAGGTCGTGGTCGTACTGGAATCGATGAAGCTGTTCACTTCGTTGCAGGCGCAAGTCGCGGGCGTGGTCATGGACGTTGCTTGCGCGGCGGGCGAGACCGTGCCGGCTGGCAAGCGGCTAGTGATAATTGAACCGCGTGGGGTGGGGTAAGGGCGCATCGTGGCGAGGACGCAAGCGCCGCGAGCTGCCTTTTCCGTTCTGGTCAGGCTCGTCCCGGCCATCCACGCGGCGCCGCTTGCGACTCATTCTGAGGATTTGATCCGGCATGACCGGGACGACAAGCCCGGCGATGACGAGAGGGTGAGGCCTGCGTCGCTCGTGCCGCATCTTGACTTGCGAAGGCCCGCGCGAAACTTATGGTAGATTAACGCACCGCATTCGCCTCGCAACAAGCGGCGACATCTCTGTTTGGAGGACATTCTTATGGACGCGATCGCGCGCGAAGCCTCTTCCGGCACGCAACACAATTCCCCGTTTTTCACGCAAGAGCACGAGATGCTGCGCTCTCAGCTTCGCCGTTTCGTCGAGGAGGAGATCAAGCCGCACGGCGTGAGCTGGGAGGCGCAAGGCATGGTGCCTCGTGACGTGCTGCGCCGCATGGGCGCGCTCGGCTTTTTCGGCATTCGCTATCCCGAGGAATATGGCGGGGCGGCAATGGACACGCTGGGCAGCGTCGTACTGGCGGAGGAGCTAGGTCGCTCGACCTTCTCCGGGGTTGCGATCACGACTTTGGTTCACACCGACATGGCCTCGGTCCACATCTTCAATTCGGGCTCCGAGGCGCAAAAGGCCAAGTGGATGACCAAGATCATCGCCGGCGAAGCGATTTGCGCGGTGGCGGTGACGGAGCCGGACGCGGGGTCGGACGTGAAGGGAATTCGCACCACTGCGGAAGCGCGCGACGGCGGTTACGTGCTCAATGGCGCCAAGATTTACATCACCAATGGCGTGCACGCCGATCTCTATTGCGTCGCCGCCAAGACGGCCGGCGCGGGGAGCGGCAGCAAGGCGCTGACGATGTTTCTGGTCGAGAAGGGCACGCCGGGATTTCGGGTCAGCCGAGCGTTGCAGAAGCATGGCTGGCGCTCGTCGGACACGGCGGAGCTGGTCTTCGAGGATTGTTTCGTGCCGAACGAGGCGATCCTCGGGCAGGTCGGCCGTGGCTTCTATTCCATCATGCGCAATTTCCAGAACGAGCGCATCGTGATTGGCGCGATGGCGATGGGAGAGGCGCAGGCGGCGCTTGAATTGACGGTCGACTACCTCAAAACGCGGCATGCCTTCGGCGCTCCATTGTGGGAAAAGCAGGCGATCCGCCAGCGCATCGCCAAACGCGCGGCGGAAGTGGAGGCGGGTCGCCAACTCGTCTATTCCACGGCGTGGCGCGACGCGCGCGGCGAGGACGTGACGCGCGAAGTCTCGATGATCAAGGCCCTTTGCGGCGAACTCGTCAATTCGGTGATGTATGATTGTGTGCAGTTCCATGGCGGCATGGGCTTCATGAGCGAGAGCACGATCGAGCGCATGTCGCGCGACGCCCGGGTGCAGTCGATCGGCGGCGGCGCGACCGAAGTCATGCTGGAGGAGGTCGCCAAGCGGCTTTGAGCGTCGCGGGCGCCATCTTGTTCCCCGCCCCGCCCGCGCCCATATCGTCTTTATGTTTGATGATCCCGCTCTCAAATTCCTCCTCGACACCGACGCCGAATCGCTAGGGTCCGGCGGCGCCTCCCGCATTGACGACGGGGAGGCGCTCGACGCCTATTCCCGCGCGGTCAGCGACGCCGTTGACAAAGTCGGCCCCAGCGTCGTGCGCATCGACATTCGCCGGGCTGGCAAAGGCGGCGGCTCCGGTTCGGGCGTTATCGTCTCGCCCGACGGGCTGGCGCTCACCAACAGCCACGTCGTTCACGGAGCGCGCGTTGTCGCCTTGACCACGCTCGACGGGCGCGAATATCAGGCGCGCGTGTTGGGCGACGATCCCGACACCGACCTCGCGCTATTGCGCATCGACGAATCGGTTTCGCTTCCCGCCGCGAAGCTCGGCGACTCGAGCCGACTGAGGCGCGGGCAGATTGCGATCGCAATCGGCAATCCGCTTGGCTTCGACGCGACGGTCACTACGGGCGTCGTCTCCGCGCTCGGCCGCTCGCTGCAGTCGCGAACCGGCCGCATGATTGAAGACGTTGTGCAGACCGACGCGGCGTTGAACCCGGGCAATTCGGGGGGTCCGCTGGTCTCGTCCAATGGCGAAGTGATCGGCGTCAACACCGCGGTGATCATGGGCGCGCAGGGCATCTGCTTCGCGGTCGCCTCCAACACCGCCCATTTCGTGGCCGGCGAGATCGCGCGGCATGGGCGCGTGCGTCGCGCCTCGATCGGGGTCTCGGCAGCGACGACGCCAATACCCCGACGGATTGCGCTACGTCACGAGATCGTTCAGCTCAACGGCGCGAGGCTACTCGAACTCGACCAGAGCGGTCCTGCCGCGCAAGCGGGTTTGCTCTCAGGCGATGTTGTGATCGCGCTCGACGGCAAGCCAGTGACCGGCGTGGCCGATCTGATTCGCGGGTTGGACGCGGACAAGATCAACCGCGCGGTCAGCATTGATTTCTTGCGCCGCTCAGAGCGACTGCGGCTCTGGATCGGACCGGTAGAGCGGCGCGCGACGGTCTAAGCCTTCGGCGCCACCAAAGGGCCAGGCAGCGCGGCCTCGGCTTGGGCGCGCAGCGACGCTTCATGCGAGCTGATAAATCGAGTCGCCACGACAGCGGCGATGACGGCGCCGACGAGTAAGGCGATGCCGACCGGGCGAGCGTAATGCTCGAACGCAATCCCCAGGAAATAGCCGCCAAGTCCAAACAGCGTCGCCCAGACAATTCCGCCCAGTGCGTTGAAGATGAGGAAGCGTCCCCAGGGCAGACGGTTTACGCCGGCCAAAAATGCCGCGAAGGCGCGCAACAGAGCGACAAAACGGCCAAAGAACACAATCTTTCCGCCGTGGCGCAGAAACAGATATTGCGCCACCTTGAGGCGTCCCTCGTCGACCCGGACGATATGCCCATAGCGACGAATCAACGGAAAACCGAACTCACGACCGACCCAATAACCTGCATTGTCGCCAAGGATCGCCGCCGCCGCGGCACTGCCGATCACGCCGATCAAACTCAACGAGCCTTGCCCGGCAAAGATCGCTGCGGTGATCAGCGCCGTCTCGCCCGGCATGGGGACGCCCGCGCTCTCGAGCGCAACGATGAAAAACACAGCGAGATAGCCATAGTCGGCAATGAATTGCCGGAGATGCGCGATCAAAAACATGCACGAATCCGCGTAGAGACGCGTCGTTCTAGTGTGTAAGGCCGCGCGAGGTAAGCCGCTTGGCATTGGCGCGAACCGTGCGTCGCGCAGGCGCCAGAGCCGCATCCGCGACATCGACAAGCGCGTTCGACATCTTTTGCGGAGAGTTGAGCCCGCCAAACGCCGCATCGAGAAAGAGCTGGTTCCAAGCCATCGCAGCCCCGAACGCGCCCTCGCAAACCGCGGAAATCTTCTCCTCGATCATGCGTTGAGCCTCCTTCGCGTTTTCGTGCGACGGATGAAACAACCCGGGTGTACGCGCCGCAATCGTCACAGCGGCGTCCAGGCTCGCATTGGCGGAATCGTGAGCGAAGGCAATGGATCGGCGGGAGAAAATGTCCATGGGGTCCAATCGAAGTTAACGCGGGTCAGTAACGCTGACTTACCGGTTCAAGTTCCGCAGACCGTAAACAATGGTCTGGAGGCAAGAACCTTCGGCTTAGTCACTAATCATATTTCTAGCTTTGGCGACTGACGAACGTCGCCTGGACGTGAAACCGACGTGACGCCGCCGAGAAAACTTGCGATAATGTGCAGACACGGGAGCCCGCAATGTCGGAGACCGCACAAAGAACGCCGAGCGTCGCGCCACGGGCCGACGCGAAGACGCTTGCGCGCGTGTCTCTGTTTGCCTCCCTCGCCCCTGACGATATCCGCAGCCTCGACACACGATGCGCATGGCGGCGGGTCGCCGCGGGCGAATGGATCCTCGATTATCAGTCGGACGGCGCCGACGTTTATTTCGTGTTCAGCGGCCTTGCCCGCGTCGTTATCGTCAGCGCGGGACGGGAGATGATCCTGCACGACATCCGCGAAGGCGAGCATTTTGGGCAATATTCCGCCATTGACGGCAAACCCCGCTCCGCCGCGATCGTCGCGGTGACCGACACCACGGTCGCGAAAATGTCGGCCGCGCTATATTGGGAAGCGATCCATCGCTACCCCGCGGTTCGCGAGGCGGTGCTGAAAGATTTGGTCGCCGACATCAGAGCGGGCAACCAGCGCGCGCACGAACAGGCGAATTTCGATGTTCGCCGCCGGCTGTGCGCGGAGCTGTTGCGACTATCGCGCTCGACGGGCGAAGGTCGAATCGTCGTGTCCCCGCCACCAACACATGCTGAATTTGCCGCGCGGATCTCAACGCATCGCGAAGCGGTCACCAAAACGCTGTCAGCGCTAGAACGCGATGGGATGATCGAACGGACATCCTCGGCGATCCTGCTGATAGACGCGCCGCAGCTTCGTCGAGCGGTAGCGTCTGAGGGCTAGAGCCTGCGCGCCTGAGCAGCGCCGCGGCGCGCGCTTGTCTTACGCCGACAAAACTCATTGCATTCAAAACAAATTGGCCGACGAACCGCCCGGTAAAGGGACGTCGCCGGCCTAGCTGGGGAATGCAGCGTTCAGGCCGCCCGGCGGATTTCGACGTGATCGACCGTCAGGAGTTCCGCCTCGAGCGCGCGCATGACGGCGCCCTTCCAGCCCTGGTCGGCCTGCCTATCGTGTTCACGCCGTGAATCCCGCGCGATGCGCTCATCGTCATTGCCAGCAGTCGCCAGCGACGCCGCAGCGAATACGCCCGCGGCGGAAAGTAGCGTCAACAGCGTGAGAAGCGTATTGAACCCGTCGTAGCGAGCGGATTCAGCATATTCCAACGCCGACCGGATGCGGCGCGGCTGCTGCAGGTTGAGCGGCACCGC
>JAYTRP010000091.1:0-2167 GCA_043746145.1 Hyphomicrobiales bacterium
TTGTCTTTCCGTCACGTCGTCGTGCACGGTCAACCAACCTCCAGCGTCGATTGGCCACCGCGATATCGACACGACCCTGCCATTGGCAAGCCGGTCCAACCTTTGGAACGGCGACGAATATCCTACCTCCGGGAGCCTGCGCTGCAGGAGAGTGTTGGCGTCACGACCGTAGACGCCGCTCGCGACGCGGCGCCCGACAATCTCTTGCAGCAGCGTCCCGGGGGCGGCGTCCTGTGGAAGAAGATCGTACATCGCGGTGTAGCGAAGGTTGGCGACGATGAGCCGCCGATCCGCGGAAAACAGTGCGACTCCCTGCGGCAGATTTTCGAGCATGGTCGCGAATCGCGCATTCACCTGTTCGAGGTCGCGGCCCTTGGCGGCGAGCGACGTCTCGGAGCGGGCCAAACTGTCGAATTGAGCGTATTGCGCTCGGGCGAGAAAAGCCGCGCAAAGCAGGGCGAGCAAAGCGCCGAAGCTGATCTCGCCCGCCCGCATGCGCCACCGGGCGAGGATCGCGTTCTTTGATTGCGCCACGTTCACGAACAGCGGAAAATCCTCGACAAGCCGCACGACGTTCAAATATCGTAGCGACTCGACTATGCCATTCGTCTCGAATGTTCCGCCTCCCGCCGCCACTGCCTGCCGCCAGGGCGATCGCACAGGGAATGTCCCATAGAAAACACCGAGCGTTTGAGGGATGCGCATGAGGACGACGCCGTCATTGCGAGCAATCGTCAACGACTTGCCCTTCAGAGCCGAAATCGCGGTGTATAAATCGTAATAGTAATTGAGATTGGCGCCTATGCGCACGAGACCCAGAAAGGAGCCATCGAGCGCGTTCACGCGGCGTGAGTAGAAGATGCGAGTCGTGCCGAATGTTCCACCCTGCTGCGGTCGGCCGATGTAGGTTGCAGCGGAATTGTGCTCGCTGAGAAAGATGAAATCGTCGGCATGACTGAGGTTGCGCGGCTTTGGCGGCGCCCCGCTCGAGTCGCTCACGAGATCGCCGTCCGCGCCGACGATCTCGGCGATATCGACGTGCGCCCTGGAGGCGACTACGGCCGCTAATCGCCGCACAGTGTCATCGGAGCCGAGCGCTTGCCTGAGCTGGCCGATGTCGCGCGGATGCGCCTCTTGGATATTCGCAACGATCCCATTCAAGGCCGACTCGATCGAACGGTTGGCGTTGGAAATCTGCTGTCCAAACAAGATTGCGAGATCCGACTGTTCCTTCGCCGCATTTTCCAACTCGTCCGAATGCAATTGCGCGATCGCGCCTCCGATCGCGACGAGGGCAAGCACGCCCAATCCCACAATCGGCCATATCAAGCGCCGAAAAGCTGGGGATTTTTCTAAGTTCGTCACGCGCAAGCCTCGACAATCCTGTAGTCGTGTCCTCGTTGGGCCAGGATTGTGCAGGCAAACGCGTTAGTAAATCGTTCGCGGCTTGCGCAGACCTATGCATCGAATCGTTTAATCGCCGGCGATGTTTGCTTAAATTGTTCGTTGCGAGCAGAAGCAGAGTTGCAATCAACATCGTTGCGCACGCGAATATAAAGCATAGGTGTCAGCGAATATTAAGATTAGACAACTAAGAAAATATGTAAATTTTAAGTTACTGCGAAAGTGGACGTAACGTTCGGCCGTGTCGCAAGACAACTTACGACTATTCAAACGCGCCGCTGTCACGACAACGACTTGCCGGTCCGGAACGGATGGGCGGGATAGACGCCGAGCAGGCGGACTTCGCGCGAGAAGAAGGCAAGTTCCTCTAGGGCGCGCGCTAACGCCGGGTCCTGCGGATGTCCGTCCACGTCCGCGAGGAATTGCGTGGCGGTGAACTCGCCCTCGACCATGTAGCTTTCGAGCTTGGTCATGTTGACGCCATTGGTCGCAAACCCACCCAGCGCTTTGAATAATGCGGCAGGGACGTTGCGAACGCGGAACACGAATGTGGTCACGAGCGGCCCGGCGCCCGGCGCGGACCATTGCGGCGTCTTGGACAGCACGACGAACCGCGTGGTGTTGTAGGTCTCGTCTTCGACGTTTTCCCGCAGGACGTTCAGACCGTAGATTTCGCCCGCCAGTTTGGTGGCGAGCGAAGCGCGGGTGGGGTCGCGCCATTCGGAGACTTCGCGCGCGGAGCCCGCCGTGTCGCCTGTGACTA
>JAYTRP010000092.1:0-6904 GCA_043746145.1 Hyphomicrobiales bacterium
ACGAGCGACTGCAATGGCTCTCGCGCACACTCGCCCTTTCGGGCGCGTGCCGTCTAACCGATGCCGCCGACGCGCTGGGCTGCTCCTCGATGACGGTGCGACGAGACGTGGCCGCAGCGCCCGAGCTGTTTTCGACCCTTGGAGGTTTTATTATTCCTGCGACCTCGGGACCCTACCGCATCGATCGCGAAAGCGACGCCCATGTCGCGGCTAAGGAGGCGATCGCCGAGCGAGCGATCGAATTCTTGCATCCCGGCGATGCGATTTTCCTCGATTGCGGCTCGACCACGCCCCACCTCGCGCGCCGCCTGCCGGCAGGTATGCGCCTGACCGTGGTCACTTACGCGCTCAACGTGGCGACCGCGCTGGCTGGAAATCCCGATATCGAGCTGGCGCTGTTGGGCGGGATCTATCGCCCCCAATCGGCCTCGTTCGAGGTGGACGATCCGCGCCGCGCGCTATCGCGGTTCGGCCTCGCTGCGGCGTTTTTGTCCGCGGGCGGGGTTCATGTCACCCGGGGCGCGAGTTGCTCGCATTTTCACGAGGTCAACATGAAGCGCGCCGCCATGGCCGCTGCGGAGCGCAGTTATCTCCTGGCCGACGCGAGCAAGTTCGGCGTGGTGAAACCGGCCGCATTCGCGGAGTTGGGGGAGTTCGACAGCGTAATCACGACACCGGGGTTGAAAGAGGGGCCGAAGGAAGCCGCGCTGGGGGCTAAGCTGATTGTGGCCAGCACCCGCGCGCCCCAAGTACCCAGCGCACCCTCCTCCCTCGTGGGAGAGGGTTAGGATGGGGAGCTCGCGCCGGAAGATTTTCGGGCGCCGGACGACTCGCCGCGTACCTCCACCCTAACCCTCCCCATAGCGGTTAGGGGTTGCGGCGTGAGCGTTCCCCTGCCCTTGCAAATTACGACCAACCGCAATCCCCACCACCCTCGCCAATCCTATTCCCGCTCATGGGGGGCTGGGGACGGTCGCGCCTCCGGGCGAGCTTCGATCTAAGTCCGCCCTCACGGTCCCTTCACATAATTCCGCCAATTATGCGCCTCGCGAAACCCCAGCGTCTCGCGCGCTTTGCGGTTCGACAATGGCGCCTCGAACTCGCCCATCTCTCGCTTTACCGCCACGTCAGGGCAAAACCGCTTCAGGATCTCCCGGGTCGGCTCGTGCGTGGTGATCGTGTCGTTGACGGCGTTGAAGACCTGATAGCCCAGTCCGTCCTTCTCCAGGCAAAGATGCACGATCTCGCCGAGGTCGCGCGCGTCGATATAGCTCCAGGCGTTGCGCTTGCGGCCGGCGGGATTGGCGAGAAATGCCGGGAATTTCTCATATTCGTCCGGCTCGATCACGTTACCGATCCGCAGCGCGTAAACGTCGGCGCCGAAGCGCATCGAAAACGCCCGCGCCGTTCGCTCGTTGACAACCTTCGACAGCCCGTAGCTGTCCATCGGATCGGAATCGTAATCTTCCTCAAGCGGAAAGGAATGGAAATTCTTGTCGCCCTCGGCGAAGCAAACGCCATAAGTCGTCTCGCTCGAGGCGATGATCACCTTGCGCACGCCGAGCTTCAACGCCGCTTCCAGCACATTGTAGGTGCTCATCACATTGACTTCGTAGGTGCGGTTGTCCGGCTCGATCAGCACGCGCGGGATTGCGGCGAAATGGACTACGGCATCGGGCGGCGAAGCCGGGCTGCCACGCTCGAATCCGTCGAACCCGAAATGGGTGGTCAGCGCATTGAATGCCTGCCCGCTGTCGGTGAGATCGGCGATCAGCGTGTTCACCCCAGGGAGAGGCAGCGGCTTTAAATCAACATTGAGCACCTTATGCCCCTTGGCGACGAGATGCGGCACGACATGGCGCCCCGCTTTGCCGGTTCCGCCCGTGAATACAATCGTCTTGGCCACGCTTCTCTCCCTCAAGCTCGTTTCGCACCTGCATACAACACAAACAGTCCGCTGCCGATGATGATCGCGTTACCGATCAACATCGGCAGGGTCGGGGCGTCGCGCCAGACAGTCCAACCCATGATCGTCGCCCAGAGGATCACGGTGTACTGGAACGGGGCGAGCACGGAGGCAGGCGTGATCGCCAGCGCCCGCGTCATGCTGACGAAGCACAGCATCGAGACGATGCCGAGCAGGAAGGTAAGCACCAGATCGATCGCTCCCGGCGTCGCCCAAACCCAGGGCAGCGTCGCCGCTCCGACAATTCCCGCGCCACCGAACTGCCAGATCACCAGTTGTAGCCAGTGCACGCCGCGCAACCGACGCGTCACTGTCTGCCCGAGCGCATACATCGAGGCGCCAAGCAAGGCGATTGGCGCGGCCGACGACAGGGTTGCCGCGGAGGGACGCAGCGCGATCAACACGCCGACAAATCCTACCAGCACCGCCGCCCAGCGGAACGGCTCGACGCGTTCGTGCAAAGCGACCGCCGCCAGAGCCGTCATGATGAGAGGCGACGCCATGTAGAAGGTCATCACGTCGGCAAGAGGCATCGTCCACGTCGCGTAGTAGAAACAGAACGTGTCCAATGCCAGACAGACGATACGCAGCAGTTGCAGCCGCCAATGGCGCCGGTCCAGCAAGTCGGCGCCGAGCCGCCACGCCAGGGGGATCAGCACGATCGCCGCACCCAACGAGCGCAGCGCCAGCAATTGGCCGACGGCGTAATCGGTGACCAGCCATTTGCCGAGCGCGTCGTTCACCGCAAAGAAAAACAGCGCGGCGAGATAGAGCCCTATCCCGCGGCTCGCCGCCGCGGGCTGAACGAGGGTCACGAGCCCGGGTCAGAGAATCTTACGCACCCATTGCTCGGGGTCCGGCGCTTCGCCGCGCTGAATGCTCACCAGCTTCGCCTTCAGGGCGTCCGTCACTTCGCCGCCCTCGCCGTTGCCGATGGTAAAGCCGCCATGCGACGACTTGATCTCGCCAATCGGCGCGACCACCGCAGCCGTGCCGCAAGCGAAACACTCGCGTAATCGCCCACTATGGGCGTCCTCACGCCATTGCGCGAAGCTGTAGCGCTGCTCGCTAACTTGGCGCCCCTCCGACTTGGCGAGCGCGATGATCGCCTCGCGGGTAACGCCGGGCAGGATCGTGCCGCCTAGCGGGGGAGTCAGCAGCGAGCCGTCGTCGAACACGAAGAACACGTTCATGCCACCGAGTTCTTCCACCCACTTATGTTCTGCGGCGTCGAGGAACACGACCTGATCGCAGCCCTGTTTGATCGCCTCGGACTGCGCGAGCAAGCTCGCCGCGTAATTGCCGCCACACTTGGCGGCCCCCGTGCCGCCGGGCGCCGCACGGCTGAATTCATCCGACAACCAGACGCTGACCGCCTTCTTGCCGCTCTTGAAATAGGAGCCGACCGGCGAGGCGATCACGACATAGAGATATTCCGCCGACGGCCGCACGCCGAGAAAGTTCTCGTTGGCGAACATGAACGGGCGCAAATAAAGCGAGCCCTCACCTTCGGGAATCCAGTCACGGTCGATCTTCACGAGCTCTTCGATCGACTGCAAAAACAGGCTTTCCGGCAAGATGGGCATCGCCAATCGCTCGGCGGATGTCTGGAAGCGCAGGGCGTTGCGTTCGGGGCGGAACAGGACGACCCCATTCTTCACCCGGTAGGCCTTGAGCCCCTCAAAAATCTCCTGCGCATAGTGCAGCACAGCGCTGGCGGGGTCGATCTGAAACGGCTCGCGCGGCCGAACTTGCGCGTCCTGCCAGCCCTCCTGCTCGGTCCAACGGATCGTCACCATATGGTCGGTGAATATGCGACCGAAACCGGGATTTACGAGCTTGGCCGCACGATCCTTCACCGAGGTCGGCGAGGGGTGCTGCTTGTGGGTAAAGGTTAGTTCCTGGGTGGTCGGCATCGGCTCGATCTTCTCCTCGTCGCCCGGCGGCGCAATCAAGCCAGGGAGTCCAACATCTCCCCCTGCTCTTCGCTGCGACGCCAGCGCGAATTATGCGACATTAGGGTCATTCGTGCGCGGATTCAAATTATTCGCTACTAAACTTCCGCTATTCGCTACTGGACTTGGGCGCCTGCTCCAGCGAAGGAAAAGCGTTTCACTGCCGGGAGCCTTGCGATGAGCCGCACCGTCTACATCATCAACGGACCGAACCTCAATTTGCTAGGCAAGCGGCAGCCAGAAATCTACGGACGCGAAACGCTGGCGGACGTGGAGGCTTATTGCCGAAACGTAGGCTCCGACTTAAAGTTGGAAATTGTGTTTCGGCAAAGCAATCGGGAATATGAACTCATCGACTGGATTCACGAAGCTCGCGAAAAAGCCGGCGGCATCGTCATCAACCCAGCCGCCTTTACGCATACGTCGATCGCGATCCTCGACGCATTGAACACCTTCGAGGGACCCATCCTGGAGGTGCATATTTCCAATGTGCACAAGCGTGAGGAATTCCGCCATCATTCTTACGTCTCCACGGTCGCCGCCGGAGTGATCGCTGGGTTCGGAACGCAGGGCTATGAGTTGGCTTTGCGGCGAATGGGGCATTTGTTGCAGGGCTAAACGCGCGCCTCGCAAGCGACAACTCAAGGGCTACGGAGGCCTACGAATGGGCTCGTCCCGGTTATCCCAGCGGTCAACCGGATTAAACTTTCAGGATGGGTTGCCGTTGACGCCGCATGGTTGACCAGAGCAAGCCCGGTCAAGACGAAAGGGCAACCTAAAGCCAACGAGCGCCAAAGTTAGCGCTATGAGGCGCCGCCTGACTTAAAGGAAGGTGAGTTTCAGATCGTGCGCCCGCCATCCACCGGCAGCACGACACCCGTGATAAAATTCCCTTCGTCGCTGGCGAGATAGACGCAGGCCGACGCGATGTCGGACGCCTTCGACATGCGGCCGAGCGGGATCGTGCTTATAAACTTCTGCAGCAACTCCGGCGTTGCGGGGCCGCCGAGGAACTCCTCGGTAAGGCCTGTCTGCCCAAGCACCGGGGCAAGGCAATTGACGCGGATGTTCATTGGCGCGAGTTCGACCGCCATCGATTTCGACACGAGGTTCACGAACCCTTTCGATCCATTGTACCAGGTGAGGCCGGGCCTGGGCCGCACGCCGGCGGTAGAGCCGATGTTGATGACCGAACCGCCGCCCCCATCGCGCAGAATCGGCGTTGTGCGCTGCGTCATCAGGAAGATCGACTTGACGTTGATCGCGTAGACGCGGTCGAATTCGGCCTCGCTTACCTCGAGCAATGGCTTGTTGCGATGCGTCCAGCCGGCATTGTTGACGACGATGTCGATCCGGCCGAACGCGTGCAGGGTCGCCGCGATCGCGACGTCCAAATCAGCGCCGCTGGTCACGTCGCATTTCAGCGCGATAGCGCCGCCGCCTGCCTCGCGCGCGACCTTGCCCGCCCCTTCGGAATTGATGTCGAGCAGCGCGACCTTTGCGCCCTCGGCGGCAAAGCGCGTGGCGATTCCCGCCCCAAATCCGGACGCCGCTCCGGTAACGATCGCAACTTTGCCCTGAAGACGCATGCTGGCTCTCTCTCGATCGGTCTTGCTCTCAACCGTGCTTGAACACCATTGTCTTGAGCGACGCCATGTCATAGAGCGCGACGAACCCCTTTTCGCGCCCGTGGCCGGATTTCTTCACGCCGCCAAACGGCAGTTCGATGCCTCCGCCGGCCCCGTACCCGTTGACGAACACCTGTCCCACCTTAACCTTGCGCGCGACCCGCATGGCGCGATTACCGTCGCCCGACCAGACCCCGGCGACCAGTCCGTAGTCGGTCGAGTTGGCGAGACGTATTGCCTCGGCTTCGTCGCGAAACGGCATCGCGGCGAGAATCGGCCCGAACACTTCATCGCGCGCCAACGCTATGCCAGGGTCTTCGACGCCGTAGATCGCCGGCTGAACGAAAAATCCGTCTAAGGGCGCCCCGTCGGCGATGCGCCCTTGGGCGAGACGCTTTGCGCCCGCCGCCTCGGCCGCCGCAAGCATGCCGCGAATCCGCGTTCTCTGCCCGGCCGAGATCACCGGCCCGAGTTCACGGTCCATCTCGGGCGTTCCGGCCGTGACCTTTTCAAAGCGCGAGGCGAGGTCCGACATAAACCGGTCCCAGATCTTCACGTCGAGCAGAAGCCGCGAGCCAGCCGAGCAGGTCTGCCCGGCGTTCTGAACGGACGCTGCGATCACGCTGGTCAGGGCGGCGTCGAGATCAGCGTCGGCGAACACGATCTGCGGCGACTTGCCGCCGAGTTCGAGCGTGCAGCCGATGTGGTTGCGGGCAGCCGCGGTCTGCACCAGCGTCCCCACCTCCACGCTGCCGGTGAAGGAGATAAAATCGATCCCGGGATGGTTGGCGAGCGCGGCGCCCGCCTCCTCGCCAAGCCCCGGCACGACATTGATCGCGCCCTCGGGAAAGCCGGCCTCGACGGCGAGTTCCGCCAGCCGCAGGGGAACCTGGCACGCTTCCTCCGCCGGCTTGACCACGCAAGTATTGCCGACCGCAAGCGAAGCGGCGACCGTGCGGCCGAACATTTGGCCGGGATAATTCCAGGGGATGATGTGCGCCGTGACGCCCTTGGGCTCCCAGACAGTCGCGACGAAGTAGCCGTCCATAAATGGCACTGTGTCGCCGTGCAGCTTGTCCGCGGCGCCGCCATAATATTCGAAATAGCGCGCAACGGCGACCGCATCGGCGCGCGCCTGCTTCATCGGCTTACCCGTGTCCCGCGCCTCGAGCAGCGTCAGTTCGTCGACACGATCCTCGATCAGCCGTCCCAGCCGCGAGAGCAGGCGTCCGCGCTCGGTCGCGTTGAGTCGGCTCCAAGCGCCCTCCTCAAAAGCGCGCCGCGCCGCCGCGACGGCCAAATCGATATCCGCTTTATCTCCCGCGGCGATTGCAGCGAAAACCGTCCCTTCGGCC
>JAYTRP010000093.1:0-2161 GCA_043746145.1 Hyphomicrobiales bacterium
CGTACCCGCGTGGCGCTGTCCACCTCCGGCCGCGAGGCGCGCTTTGTCGGCGTTCGGCCAGAGCACGCGACGCTTTTGCGCGAGGCGGGCTATCGCACCTTCGAACTGCCGCCGACAGCGGAGCCGACGAGCGCGCCGATAGCTCTGCTCACGCATGTCGGCAAGAGCGTTCACGCGATCGGCGCGGATGCGCTCCGCGACCTTAGTTATCTCGGCCAAATTGTCGTGGTCGGCGCGAAGGCGGCGATCAATCCGCGCCGCTGGCGAATCACCTCGACGGTGTTCCATCTCGACCAGATTGGCCTGCGGGGAGCGCCGATTATTTTGATGATCAACTTCTTTGTTGGCGCCATCGTGGCGCAACAGGGCATCCTCCAGCTTTCCAGGTTCGGCGCGAGTTCGCTGGCTGTCGACCTTGTCGCCATCCTGACATTGCGCGAACTGGGCGTGATGCTCACCTCGATCATGGTGGCGGGCCGCACCGGCTCGGCGATCACCGCCGAAATCGGCGCGATGAACATGCGTGAGGAAGTCGACGCGCTGAAAGTGATGGCGGTCGATCCAATCGAGGTGCTGGTGCTGCCGCGGCTGGTTGCGCTCGTCATTGCGTTGCCGCTGTTGACGTTCCTCGGCGACATCGCCGCGTTGTTTGGCGGCCTTTGCGCCACCTGGGGAATTGCGGGCGTCAGCCCACGCTCATTCTTGACCGAGTTGCAGTACCCGGTCGCCATCGAACGTTTGTTTTCTGGTCTCATCAAGGCGCCGTTCATGGCGCTGACGATCGGCGTCATCGCGGCGTCGGAAGGCTTCTCGGTGCAAGGTTCGGCCGAATCGCTGGGAACGCGCGTGACGGCCTCGGTGGTCAAATCGATCTTCATGGTGATCGTGCTCGATGGCGTGTTCGCTATCTTCTACGGAGCGATCAAGTTTTGAGCGATCAGGGTTCGAGCGACCAGAGTCTAAGCAACTCTCAGGTTGCTATCGGAGTGCGCGGCCTGGAGGTGGGCTTTGGCGCGAAAACCGTGATGAAGGACCTCGATCTCGACATTTACCGCGGTGAGGTCTTGGGGTTCGTCGGCGCGTCAGGCGCTGGCAAGTCGGTGCTGACACGAACCATACTGGGGTTGTTGCCCAAGCGCGCGGGGACGATCGAGGTCGACGGGCGCGACCTTGATGCGATGACGCCAGGGGAGCGGGGCCGTGTCGAGCGCGACTGGGGCGTGCTGTTCCAGCAGGGCGCGCTGTTTTCCAGCCTCACCGTCCGGCAGAACATTCAGGCGCCGATGCGCGAGCACCTGGACATATCGGAGGGGCTGCGCGACGAACTCGCGCTGCTGAAACTCGCCCTCGTCGGCTTGACGCCGGAAGCCGCCGACAAGTACCCATCCGAACTCTCAGGCGGCATGATCAAACGGGCGGCGCTTGCCCGCGCGCTGGCGCTCGATCCCGGCGTGCTGTTTCTTGACGAGCCGACCTCGGGGCTCGATCCAATCGGCGCGGGCGAGTTCGACGACCTGATCGCGACCTTGCAAGCGACGCTCGGCCTGACCGTCTTCATGGTGACGCACGATCTCGACAGCCTCTACGCAATCTGTGACCGGGTCGCGGTGCTGGGGCAGGGTAAAGTGATCGCGGTCGGCCCGATCGCGCAATTGCTGGATTCGCAGGAGCCGTGGATCCACGAATATTTCCACGGGAAGCGCGGGGCGGGGCGGTTGGCCGCGTCGACGGCTCGGGGAGGACGGTGACGGGAAGCGGTTATCCTCCCGCGCTACGTTGCGCCGAGGCGCCCCCCACCCCGACCCTCCCCACGAGGGGGAGGGAGATGTTTGGCGCCCGCTGCGAACCTCACCCCAGACGCCCCGAAGCATGGGCGAGCAACATGTAGACCTTGCCGGAATCCGACAGCATGGCGGTACGCGATTGCGATCCGTCGCGGTCGTTCTGGCCAATCTTGGTCAGCAGCCGTTCGAACTCCTGCACAAACCGGTTTACTGAGTCGCGAAAGGGCACGTCGGCGCGATAGCGGCGGCGAATGTCCTCGAACGCTTGCTGGCCCGCGGCAGTGTAGAGCCGCCGCGAAACGGAGCCGACGTCGCCTGCGCGCCACCGTTCCCACATCTCCGCAGCAGCGTCGTTGTCGACCAGACGCGCGATGTCG
>JAYTRP010000094.1:0-2161 GCA_043746145.1 Hyphomicrobiales bacterium
GCGGCTGGCGCGGTCGGCGACGTCGCTGGCGCGGTCCGAGATGTCGCTAACGACGCCAGCGACCTTGTTCTTGATGGCTTCCTGCTGTTCCTGGTAGCTCATTTGACCCTCCGGGTTGGGCCGAACACTCGGCCTTCGGAGAGAAAACGCAGCCCCCGGCCTCGGGTTCCGCATGACGCGTAATCAAGGCTTCGCGCGTTCGCCAAAAATCGCCGAGCCCACCCGCACATGCGTCGCCCCCAGCGGCACCGCCAGCGGCCAGTCGGCGCTCATTCCCATCGAAAGACCACCCAACCCGTTGCGGCGTGCGATGGCGCCCAGCAAAGCGAAATGCGGCGAGGCCAACTCTTGCGCAGGGGGGATGCACATAAGCCCCTCGATGGTCAGCCCATAAGTCTCGCGCAGCCGCCCGAGAAAGTCGTCCGCATCTTCCGGCAGGACTCCCGCCTTCTGCGGTTCGGCGCCGATATTGATCTCGACGAACAGCCGCGGCCTGCGCCCCGTCTTGGCCATCGCCTCGGCGAGCGCCCCGGCGATCTTCTCGCGATCCACGCTCTCGATCACGTCAAACGTCTCGACCGCCTCGCGCGCCTTGTTGCTCTGCAACGGGCCAATCAGATGCAGCTCTATCGCCTGCCCCAGCGTCGCCGCGCGGCTGCGCAAATCGGCGAATTTCGCCTGCGCTTCCTGCACGCGGTTCTCACCGAAAACGCGCTGACCCGCATCGCGGATCGTCGGCCAGACCTCGTCGGCGCTATGCGTCTTGGAGACGGCGACCAGGGTGAGACTGTGGGGGTCGCGCCCGCAGTCGCCCGCGCGACGGGCCAGCGCCTCGCGCAAAGCTAGCAGCCGCGCGACGGCATTTTCACCTGCGATGTCCATATCCCCCGCTCCGCTGTCAGAGGACCAGGATATGTCCGCACTCTGCGGTTTCCAACCCAATTCAAATGCCACGTCCGTCATGGCGTGCGCAGCAAAACCATCCCGTCTCTGCGCGAGAGTGTGGTCGTTTGATTGCATCCCGAGCGTCTGGACGCCAGAGCCAGCTTGAAAGTTTCGCGACGCCCTGACGTCAAAACGCATCGCTCGCCACGAAAATGCGGATCGCTTCCTGGCTAACCGCGTGCGCCGCAAATCGTACTTCGTTCGCTTCGCAGGCCAACCGCCAATTGTGAGCGGCAGGACATCGTTATGCCCATTGAAATATAGCGTCACCTATGCTTGTGAAGGCGACGCGCTAGCTCGGGGTGTAGCGTTGCGAGCCCAACGAATGAGGTGTCGACATGAAACTGAGCGCCCGCAATCAGATCAAAGGCACGATCAAATCCGTGACCAGAGGCCAGACGACAGCGCATGTGGAGATCGATGTGGGAGGCTTGATATTGACCGCCTCCCTGACCAATAAAGCCGTCGAAGCGCTCGCCCTAAAGCCGGGTCAGGTTGCCTACGCCGTCATCAAAGCTTCCGACGTAATGGTCGGCATAGATTGAAGGCTGCAACCATGAAACATTGGCTTTCGGTCGCCGCCTTGGTCGCTTTCGTTACGGCGACGCCCGCGCGGGCAGATTGCGGACAGTTTAAGTGGAGTACCGCAAAGGAATTGCTTTGGTTCTCCAACAACCCTGCGCCCGTCGCTTCCGGGGGCCGGATCGCAACTTTTGAGGTCGGATATACCGCAACGCTTGCTAAGCTTGACGCCGCGAAACTGACCATCCAGCCGACCCGATCGTCGGCAGCGGATACATTTTCCGCCGTGTTAGATTTGCCTTCGATTGCAACCGCTGGATTGTATCAAATCACGTTATCCGATGAGGCGTGGATAGACGTAAGCCAAAACGGCGTTGTGATCCCGTCCATTGATTTTTCCGGTCAAAAAGACTGTCCGGGCATTCGTAAAACCGTTCGCTTCCACCTCGAAAAGGGCGACGCGACCTTACAATTGAGCGATGCGAAAAAAGACTCAATGAATATTTCTATATATCTGGTAGATTAATGTTTATTATTACGTAGATTTGTTAAATAGATCACATACCCAGCTTTACTTCCTAATATTTGTAATGTGAACCTAATACTAATCCTCACTGATCAGAACGCATAGTCCCATTCTCTCAAGCCGATAGACATGATTCGCCACGGCTGCTCGACGAGCCGGTTCCATGCC
>JAYTRP010000095.1:0-2160 GCA_043746145.1 Hyphomicrobiales bacterium
GACGGAATGAGGCGGCGCATGCGGTTCAAGCGGCCGCTTCCCGGATTGGACTCCTTTCGTTCGCTTTGCTTGATGACGAGCGTCGCAAATCGGCGGTGAGTTTGGCCAGAAACGCAGCCGCGGCCATGACTAGCGTCATGTGTCGATGCCAACCATGCCAGTAGCGCGCCTCGCAACGGTCGAGTCCGAGATCGCTTTTGCCTCGTTCGAAACATTCTTCGACGGTCCATCGCGAGCCAGCGGCGGCCGCGAGTTCGGGGAGCCCGACGCCTTGTTTGGCGAAGACGAAATAATACGCGTGTTCGCTCGCGTCCTTCCTATTACGGCGGACTAGCACCCAACGCTCGAAACCCTCGTCAACCGTCCAGGGCAAGGGATAGCGCCCCCAATCGTAGAGCTGCAGACCCTTTAACCCTTCGCCCGCCGCGAGCGTCACCCACGCGCTGGCCGGAAAAGTCTCCGCAATCGTCTTTGGATCGGTCTGGACGAAGCCCGCCGGTTCGATCATGCGCACGGTTTGGTTGGATCGCATAGCCAGAACATAGGGCTGTCGACGCGCTTCCAGCATGCGCCGCAATTGCGAGTCGACAGCCATACAGAGCGTCAGCCAGAACAAAGCGACAGCGCGCGCCAGCATCGAGCGCGGAGGCGATCAAGTCGAGCGCCATCTCGATTTTTGTCGCGAAAACGATTTCACGCGGCACGTTAGCCTTTACGCAGCGCTCTGCGTCCTTCGCCCAAGCATCTGGAAGATAGAGCCGCCGGTCGATCAGCGATTGCCCGAAGCGGCTTGCATAGGCCAGAAACACCCCCGTTTGGCTATTTTCGATCCGCTCCGCCGCGCCCGAATGCTGCCGCGCCACGCCGACCGAATGCTCGCCCTTCTTCACAAAGCCCGTCTCATCGACCGCCAAGACACCGTCGGCGTCGCCAAGCGCCTCGAAAACATAAGCGCGCACAATGTCGCGCAACGCATTCGCCGACCACTGGCCCCGGCCGAGCAGCGACTGCATGCGATAGGGACGATCCAGCCCCGCCTGTTCCGCCATCAGCCAGCCGGTTTTGCGTTCCACGCCCGACAGCAGGCATCGATGAAAGCGCCGGCCATTTCCCGCCCCTCCGTTCGCTTGAACGCCCCACCGGTCCTGAGCTTAAGCGCGGCCAACTTATACCAATTCCTTAAAAGCTACACCCATGAGCCCATCGGCCAGGGCAAACGCCTCAGGTTAACGGGTGCGGCGCGATTTCGCGCAACGTGATTCATGGAGGGCTTCGAGGATTCGGAGTTTTTGATGCCTGTTTTGCCCCGCGCGGCCCCCTTGCTCGACCATTTTTCTGCGCTTCGTGATCCGCGCGAATGCTGGCGGGTTCTTTATGGGAGTTATATACTTTACTCCCTCGGCACTCAGCCGTAGGTTCTCGCCATAACCCAAGGGGCTGGCGATGTCCAAAAGCACAATTTCGACGTTTCAGCTTTTCGAGATGTTTCCCGATCAAGAGACGGCGCGCGTCTATCTTGAAGGCCGCCTGTGGCCGAATGCGCCGCGCTGCCCTGTGTGTGGCCTTGGCGAGCGCATTACGGCCCGCAAAGAGGGATTCTACCGCTGCAACGCCTGCAAAGAAGACTTCACGGTTCGCACCGGCACGATTTTCGAGCGCTCGCACGTTCCGCTGCACAAGTGGATTTACGCGATGTATCTCCTTGTGACGGCGCGCAAGGGGATTTCGTCGATGCAGTTGGCCAAGGAAATTGGAATCACGCAAAAGAGTGCATGGTTCGTTCTTCATCGCCTTCGTGAGGCGTGCGGCCCCGACATGTCGAAGCTTCAGGGCATTATTGAAATCGACGAAACCTACGTGGGCGGGATAGAAAAGAACAAACACGAGTCGAAGAAACTCAAGGCGGGACGCGGCACGGTCGGCAAAACGGCTGTCTTGGGAATGCGTGAGCGCGGTGGCCGTGTGGTGATGTCCCCAATTGCCAAAACTGACAAGGCCACGATTCAGTCGGCTATTGTTGAACAGGTGGGAGAGAATTCGACCTTGCATACTGACGAGGCGTCCGCCTACGACGGAATCAACGCCAAATCCTTCAACCACGAAACCGTCAACCACAGCGCGGGCGAATACGTGCGTGACAACGTGACGACAAACGGCATG
>JAYTRP010000096.1:0-19867 GCA_043746145.1 Hyphomicrobiales bacterium
ACGGCAGCGGTGCCGGCGGGCAACACGCTGCTGGGCCCCCTCGTCAATGCGATCAATCGCGCGCCGGTCCATGGGAGGCGCTCGGAAGCCAATTATGAACTTTGGGCCGTGACGCGGCCCGAACATGTCGGCGCGGTGCGCGATCTCGTGGTCGAGACGTTGGAGAGCGCAAATTATCCGGTGTGAGACGTCGAGATCGCCGAGCGCGGCGAAAAGGCAAGCGAGGTTATTGCGACACTGGTGGCGACATCTGTAGAAACCGAAGAACTGGACGCCGGCTGTGCGACGCTTGAACGCAGCCCGCTGGTGAGTTTCGTCAACTAGGTGTCTCAGTCAGGCGAAGCGGTCGAGCTAGAGCATTTCCCTATCAATCTGTATCCTACCCACAGGCAGCGAAGAGATTTTCGGCTTCAGTAGGGTTGAAGATGTCGGCGCAGGCTTCGAGCAGCGCCATCACTCCTGGAACCGTTCTCTTGGCGAGCTTTCTCAAGTACGCCTTGAGCTTGGCGTAGGCTTTCTCGATGGGGTTCAGGTCGGGACTGTAGGGCGGCAGGTAGAGAACGCTGGCGCCGAAGCGCTCCAGGATGGACTTGACGCGTTCGCTTTTATGGCTGGGCAGATTGTCCATCACGACGATGTCGCCGGCGTTCAGCGTCTGGCCGAGATCGTCGCACAACCAAGCCTCGAAGCGTTTGGCGTTCATGGGTCCGTCGAGCGCGCGGGGAGCGACGAGGCCCCCCAAGCGCAAGCCCGAGATGAGGGTCAGCGTCTTGTAGTGGCCGTGAGGAATGGCGGCGCGCAATCGCTCTCCGCGTTTGCAACGGCCGCATCGGCGCGCCATGTTGGTCGTCGCGCTGGTTTCGTCGATGAAGATCAGGCGCGCCGGATCGAGCAGGAGTTGACCCTCGAACTACGCCAAGCGCCGCGCCTTTACGTCCCACCTTTCTTGTTCGCTCGCATGCGCCGTTTTTTTTGGAACGTGACGTCATGGCGGACGAAAAACCGGTCGATCACGGATGTCGAAAACGTCTCGCCGCGGCTTTGCAGCGTCTCACTAATCTCTTCAAGCGTGAGATCAGGCTGACGGCGCGCCAGACCAAGCGGGTACGCCTCGATGCGAGCCGAGCGCTGGTCGCCCCCTACCGGACGAGGCGACGTTTCCCCCGTCTGGTCAAAGCGCTGTTTCCATCGCACGACGCTCGCGATGCTGACCGCAAACCGCTTGGCCGCCGCCCGGCGCGACAATCCTTCCGTCGCAATCGTCGACAGAACCCGTTCGCGAATATCAAGAGACAAGGCCATGTTCGCCGCCTCCCTTCCGGAAAACTCCAGAATCACAAAACAGCAGCCCCGGGAATCCTCAAACGCGATTCATTTCGCTCGGGAGGCGCTCTAGTGGTCGTACCTCTTCGACGAAGCCCCTCACAAGGATATCTTGGAAGCCGTCGGCCGTGGGCCCCGAATGGTCATTGCCTCGATAGCGCACCAGCGCCGTCGACGAGCCCCGCGCGGCCCTCTTCTCGCAAGGCTCCAGTGGTGCGCCGGTAAATCGGCGAGAACGGCGGCGTCGGCGACCAAGCGCTCGCCGATCGTCTCGCGATGACGCCCGGCGCGGTCAGATTGCCGCGCGATGCAGCTGTAAATCAACACTTATGCTAAATAAATATTGTAATTCAGCTAACTTTGATTGTCCAGTTAGTCTTTCGCCGAATTTGCGCAAGGCGAGGTTGCAATGCAACTTCTTGATTGGCGCAAACGTCGGGTTTGTTGCAGATTGCTTACGCAAAATTGCTCCCTGAGGCGCGGCCTACTATCGGCCGCCGAAGCTTGGTTTTCGGCCCTCGCGGAAAGCGCATACGCCCTCCTGATGGTCGGCGGCGCCATTCGATTGCGCCTCGAAAGCCAAGCACGCATCCATGATCGACGCCGCCATTTGTTTGAGGCCAATATTGATTGAAGCCTTTGTCGTACGGATCGCAATAAGAGCGCCAGCGGCCAACCGGTCGGCGAAGTCGTTCACTCGGGTGTCCAATTCGCTCGCGGGAACGGCGTGATTGATAAGGCCGATTCGAGCGGCCTCGGGCGCGGGCAAGAGATCGCCAGTCATAAGATATTCTTTGGCGCGGGCGTATCCAATAAGTTGAGGCCAGATGACAGCGCCGCCATCGCCGGCGGTCAAGCCCACATTCACGTGCGGATCGCCGATTTTGGCGTGGTCAGCGGCGAAAATGACGTCGCAGAATAACGCAATCGTCGCTCCAAGCCCGGTCGCGTGACCGTTGATGCGGGCGATAACTGGCTTCTCGCAGTCGAGCAGTGAAAACACGATGCGCCGAGCCTCGCGCGCTGTTTGAGCGAAGCCGTGGTCGATCATCTCCTGCATCCATAGGATATCGCCGCCGGCCGAAAAGGCGCGACCCTCGCCCGTCACGACGACGACGTCCGAGTGCGGGTCGTCCGCCGCATCGGTAAACACGCTCGCCAACTCGCTATGCATTTCCTTGTCGATGGCGTTTAGCTTGTCGGGGCGATTTAGCGTCAACGTAAGGATGCGCCCACGGCGGTCGGCCCGGATGGTTTTGTAACGTGAGAAGTCGATCATGTCGCGCTCCGCCGGTTGAGGGGCAAAAAATCATATCCAACGCCGCCTGAGAGATTCGCGAGGCAGAACGCGTCCATCGGCGCGATTTGCACGAACTGTTTGAAGCTGCGGATTGCACCCTCGCACCGGCGTAGGCAGACCGCCGGCGCCCCGACGCGCCTTCTCGATCGGAAAATACGGCGGCGGACGGAGCGTTTCGTTGCGCGCGTCCGCGCGCAAACCCCGAAACGGAGATCGACCGGCATTTCTTCCCGAACGAACTTGCGAGTGAGATTGCTTACGTGTAAGTAGATTACCAATACGCTGCGTAATCTAGCCGAGCGCGCCCGCTCTGTAAAGTCGGCGCCGGACGCGTCGAGGGAGGAGAGCGACATGCCGTTGAGCGTCGCAGAGCGTCAAGCGGCCTTGCGGCGGCGATTCCCAACGTGGACGCCTCGCACGCTTGATCAAATGCTGGACGCCGCCGCGCGCGAATTCCCCAATCGCGCTTATGTTGTAACGGAAAAGGTGATTTTTACCTTCGCGCAGATGAAAGCTCGGTCCGAGGAGATTGCGGGCGGGCTCGTCGAGGCGGGCGTTCAACGCGGCGATCACGTCGCCGTGGTGCTCGCCAACTATGCTGACTTCGTCGCGATCAAATACGCGATTGCGCGGTTGGGTGCGACCTGCGTTCCCATTAACTTCCTGAACCGCCGCGACGAACTTGGTTACGTGCTGCGCCAGTCCGATGCGGCGCTGCTTATCACAATGGACCGGTTCCGCGGCCTCGACTATCTGAGCGCGCTCGACGAGTTGGCGCCAAATTGGGAGCGGGCGGGCGGCGGCGAAGCGTTCCCGCGATTGAAGCGGATCGTCGTGTTTCCCGCTTCCGGCGAGCCGCTGCGCCTGCACGCTACGCCATTTGCGCAAATCGAAGCGCCCGCACGCCCCTACTTCGGCCTCGCAGACGCCGATCCGCACGCCGTTAGCGACATCATTTACACCTCAGGAACCACCGGAACTCCCAAAGGCGTCATGCTCACCCATGACATGCTGCTGCGTGCGGCCTTCGCTAGCGTCTACTCGCGAGCCTTCGACGACGGCTGGCGGATCGTCTTCTCGCTACCAATGTATCATGTATACGGCTATGTCGAGGGTATGCTGACTGTACCCTTTGTCGGCGGCTGCATCGCGCCGCAATTGGTGTTTGACCCGGCGGCGACCCTGGCCGCTGTCGAGCGGTGGGCGGCGGACGACTTGCTGCTTGTGCCTACGATGACGCTCGGCCTCATCGAAGAATTGCGGGCGAAAAAATACGCGCTTCCCACGCTCAGAGCCGTCATCTCATCGGGCCAGCGATCTCCCGCCGGAATTTGGAAAGATATTCTCGAACTCCTGCATCCCACCGAACTGACAACCGGCTACGGCATGACCGAGGTCACGGCGACGACGACGCTGACGCGCCCGGACGACCCGATCGACCGTTTGCTGACGACCAATGGCCGTATGCGCGACGCCGGGCCGGCGGGCGATTTGGCGCTCGGCGGCAAGCTCGTCAATTATAAGGTTGTTGATCCCGAGACGGGCGCGACGCTGCCGTCCGGCGAGGTCGGAGAGCTGATGGCCAAGGGGCCTGGCGTGACGAAGGGATATTACAACAAGCCCGACGCAACCGCCGAGGTTTTCGACGCCGAAGGTTGGCTGCGCACCGGCGATCTCGGCAGGTTCGACGGCGACGGCTATCTGACGCTGGTTGGTCGATGCAAGGAATCGTACCGCTGCGGCGGTGAACAGGTTATGCCGACGGAGGTCGAGGACGTGCTGACCAGTCACCCTGCGGTGCTACAGGCTCATGTCGTGCCCGCGCCGGATAAACGGATGGGCGAAGTCGGCGTCGCTTTTGTCATCCTTCGCGCGGAGCCGACGACAACCTCCGAAGCGCTGATCCGCTATTGCGCCGAACGGTTGGCGCGGTTCAAGACGCCTAAATATGTGCTGCCGATCCGTGCGGACGAGCTGCCGACGACGCCCTCCGGGCGCGCTCGCAAATTTCTGCTCACGCAGCGCGCGATCAAACAGCTCGGACTTTCCTGAGGAGAGAAAGCATGTCGGATGCAACGGCCGCCACAGCGACGCTTCGGGTGACGCGCGAAACGCCCGTCGGCTTCGAACTGGTCGGCGTAAAGAAAAAAGCCGCCATTCAATTGATGGGGTCTCGGCTGTGGGGTCGCTTCAACCCCAACCATTGGGACCCGGTTTATGCCGCAGAGACCGGCTTGAAATCGCCGATACAGACGGGCGAAATGTCGTCAGCTTATCTCGCGGAGATGTGCGTCAACTATTTTGGCGACAACTTCTTCCGCGGCTCGCGTATGCAGTGCAAATATATCGCCTCGACCTACGCCAACGAGGTGATCACCACCTATGGCGTCGTGCGTGAAAAGACGCCAAAGGGCGACGGCTTCCGATTTAAGGTCGATATCTGGGCCGACAACGAGGACGGCGAGCGAAAAACGGCCGGCTTCGTTGAAGTCGACGTCGGCGTCTGAGCGCGTGAGGAGATAGGCATGAGTGATCCGATCCGCACCGACAGCCTGAGGCCGATGACGTCCGTGCAAATCCAACAGACCCGCGAATTCGTCGAGAGCTTGCAGGAAAAATGCGAGACATATTGGGATATGGTTCAGATCGGGGACGCGCTGACGCGCGAGCTTGAGATCACGCCCGAACTGGTGATCCTTTATGCCGACGCCGTCGAGGACTATAATCCTTGGTATGAAGGCTGGCAAATGAACACATGGCGTATTCCAGGCGAATCGCCTTTTGGTGCGGCCATCGTCCCGCCGATGCTGGTGTCGCATTTCGTGCTTTCGGTGCAGTTCGACCATACCAAACCGTTCGCGATCGGTTCGATCCATACCTTTCACGATTCTGAAATTTTCGAGCCAATTCCCGTTGGGGCGAAAGTGCGCATCACGGCGACCGCAACTGACAAATATGTCAAACGCGATCGGCGCTATGTGAGGCATAAAGTCGTCGTCGAAGACGTCGGCGACGGACGTATGTACTTTTGCGAGGTTCGCGATATCCTTTCTCGCTGAAGACGCCGAAACGCTCACGCTCGACGAGTTGGAAAAGACTTCATTGCATGGTCAAAAATCCGAAGGCCGCTATGGGGATTCGTGACGAAGTCGCCGCCCTGAAGCGCGAGCGTACGCTGACGGCTGCGGTCGATCTATTTTACGCGAAAGGCTACGAGAACGCCACGCTGGATGAGGTCGCCGAGCTTCTTGGCGTCACGAAGCCGTTTATCTATGCAAATTTTGGCTCCAAGTCCGAGCTTCTTGCGGAAATCTGCTCGCGCGGCGTAAGGGCCGCCGCCGACGTGCTCGACGAAATATTGGCACGGCGTTTGGGACCGCGCGACGGCCTGGAGAGCTTCGCCCGCAACTACGTTAAGGCCGTGCTCGGCGCACGGAAGCAGATCGCCGTTTTCGTGCGCGAGGAAAAGAACCTGGAGCCGCAGGACGCTCGGCGGCTAGGTGAGATGCGGCGACAATTCTTCAGCGCCCTGACCAAGTTGCTCGAACGTGGTGCGGCCGCTGGCGAGTTTCATTTCGACGACGCGCAAATCGCCGCGCTCGGCATCGGTGGCGCGGTGACTTGGAGCGCGTTCTGGTATCGGCCGGACGGACGGTTGGCGATCGCCGACATCGCAGAGTCGATGACGAAACTCATCCTCGGTTTGGCCGGCGCAACGCCGGCGCACGAACCGGCCAAACGGCTCGTCGCGCGAGCGAGGTAGCGACAGTGCGTCCCGCTGTCGGGACTCGTGCACGGGTAAGAAAAGCGCTTGAATCTACTCCCCAGTAAGATATTATGACGATAAGGCGGTAATAATAACGCTGCGTACGTTTGCAACGGGGAGGCGGACGGCTTGGACCAGGTTGACGTTCTCATCATCGGCGCGGGTTTCGCCGGCCTGCGCGCGCTTTACCGCCTGCGCGGTCCAACCAAGCGCGCCGTTGTTCTGGAAGCCGCTGACGGCATTGGCGGCGTCTGGCATCACAACGGCTACCCTGGCGCGCGTTGCGACGTCGAGAGTTACGATTATTCCTATAGCTTTTCCTCGGAACTTGAACAGGAGTGGCGCTGGACGGAGCGCTATGCGACGCAACCGGAGATTTTGCGTTACGTCAACCACGTCGCCGACCGCTTCGAACTTCGCAAGGATGTCCTGCTCAATACGCGAGTGACGAACGCGACTTATGACGAGAAGGAGGCGAGTTGGTTGGTGACGGCAGAGGACGGCCGGCAGTGGTCGTCGCAATTCTTCTTGCTATGTGTGGGCCAGCTCTCGACGACAAAACGTCCCGATTTTCCCGGCCAGTCGTCGTTTAAGGGCGAGATCATCCACAGCGGCGTCTGGCCGAAGCATAAGGTCGAGTTCGCGGGTAAGCGGGTCGCCATCGTCGGAACCGGCTCCTCTGGCATGCAAATGACGCCGGTGATCGCGGAGCAGGCCAAGCATTTGACGGTGTTTCAACGAACCGCGAATTTCAGCGTGCCGGCCGCCAATGCGCCCGTCAGCGAGGACGAGGACCGGCAGGTTAAGGCGACATATCGCGCCCGGCGCGAGCAGGCTTGGAATTCGCCGACGGGGCTCGGGTTCAAACCCAATCGTCAATCGGCGCTCGACGTCACGCCGGAGGAGCGCGAGAAAGTTTATGAGGCGGCCTATAACCGCTGGGGCTTCGGCTTCGCGCTCGCTTATCACGACATTCTGCTGTCTAAGCCAGCCAACGATACGGCGGTGGAGTTCGTTCAGCGCAAAATTGCCGCTCGTGTCAACGATCCTGTGACGCGTGAGAAGCTGATCCCGAAAGGCCACCCTTTCGCGGCCCGCCGCCCTTCGGTCGACAGCGGTTACTTCGAAGCCTTCAACCGCGAGAACGTCGAGTTGGCGGATCTGCGCGAATTCCCAATCCTAGAATTCACGCCTGACGGCATCCGAACCGCCGACAAGCACCACGGATTCGACATCATCATTTTCGCAACGGGTTTCGACGCGTTCACGGGCTCGCTCCTGAAGCCAGACATCATCGGGCGTGCCGGGCTAACGCTGCGCGAGAAATGGAAAGACGGGCCAATCACGCAATTTGGTGTCGGCGTGGCGGGTTTTCCAAACATGCTGATCGCCGTCGGTCCCGGCAGTCCTTCGCTGCTCAGCAACGTTATGGTGTCGATCGAAGAACAGACCGACTGGTTCGGCGAGTTGATCCGCCGGATGGATGCGGACGGAGTTGTGGAGTTCGAGGCGTCGCCGGAAGCCGAGCGCGCGTGGGTGGACCATGTCAACGAGCGCGCCGGGGAAACGCTCTATCTCTCGACCAACTCTTACTACAACGGCGCCGAGGTCGCAGGCAAACCGAGGGTGTTCATGCCCTATTCCGGAGGCGTGCGCGCTTATCGCCGCTTCCTGCTGCAATGCGCCGCCGAGGGCTATTCCGGTTTCGCGCTGCGCAAGACGCCAGCCGGCGCCAATGCGCTAGATTCCAAATGAGGATCGACTTCACCGGGCAGACGGGGATCGTCACCGGCGCTGCGGGCGGCATCGGCCGCGCGGCCAGTCTCGCGCTCGCGGCTGCGGGCGCGCAGGTGCTGGCGGTTGACCTCTCGATGGAAGGCGCGCAGGAGACCGCGAGCCTCATTCGCGCGATGGGTGGGGACGCGATGGCTTCGCGTGCCGACGTCAGCGAGGACAGCGACGTTCGCGCATATATCGAGCGCGCCCTCGACGCCTGGGGACGCATCGACGTATTCTTCAATAACGCTGGATGGCAGGGCGTCGTCGCATCCATCGTCGACTATCCCGTCGAACTCTTCGACAAAGTGATGGCGATCAACGCGCGGGGCGTCTTCCTCGGTATGAAACGCGTGTTGCCGAGCATGATCGCAGCGCGCAAGGGCGTAATTGTCAACACGGCTTCGCTCGGCTCTTTCGTTGGCGCCCGCCACCTTGCTCCCTATATCGCGAGCAAACACGCCGTGCTTGGCCTGACGCGCACCGCGGCGCTTGAAGTCGCGCGCAAAGGCGTTCGCGTCAACGCCGTTTGCCCGGGCCCGGTCGATACGCAGATGCTGAGCGAAATTGAGGCGGGCGAGGCGCCGGAGACCCGCGAAGCCTTGCGCGCCAAGCGTGCAGCCTCGATCCCCGATGGTCGGTACGCAACGCCCGAAGAAGTCGCCAATCTCATGGTCTACCTCGCCTCCGACTACGCCCGTCACATTACCGGACAGGGCGTCCAGATCAACGGTGGCAGCCATGGTTGACGCTGGGCAAGCGCTTCCTGGGCGCATCGCCGTCGTCGGCGCCGGCACAATGGGCATAGGCATCGCCTATGTGTTTGCGGTCGCCGGCTTCGCTGTTTGCTTAGTTGAACCCGAGGGCTCGCGCTGGGACGAGGCGTGTCGCACAATGCGCACGGCGTTCGAGGCCGGCGTGAAGCGCGGCAAACTGAACGCGCTTGAAGCGCGGCGCGCAGAACAGGGCGTCCGCCGGTTCTCAGCGGCTCGGGAATTGCCGGAGGGGCTGGACCTCGTGGTCGAGACGGTGCCGGAGCGCTTCGCCCTGAAACAGCAGGTGCTGCGCGAAATCGCCTCGCGTCGCCCCGCGCTGATCGCCACCAACACGAGCGCGCTTTCGGTCAACGCTCTCGCACAGTCGGTCGCCGATCCCACGACGTTCCTGGGCATGCATTTCTTCAATCCGGTGTGGTCGCTGCCGATGGTCGAAATTGTGCGGGGGGCTGCGAGCGCCGAAACAGCGGTCGCGCGCGCGCGCCGCTTCGCCGAGGCTGTCGGCAAGACAACGATTGTCGTCAGCGACACGCCGGGCTTCGCCACCAGCCGGCTCGATCTCATAGCCGCGATGGAGGCGATCCGCATGCTGGAGCAGGGTGTCGCCAGCGCCGAGGACATCGATAAGGCGATGGTCGTCGCTTATCGTCATCCGATGGGGCCGCTGCGTCTCTCCGACATTGTGGGTCTGGATGTTCGGCTCGACATTGCGCGCCACCTGAGCGCTACGCTGGGCCCGCGATACGAACCGCCGACGCTCCTCGAAACGATGGTGGCGCGCGGCGATCTCGGCCGCAAATCGGGCCGTGGTTTTTTTGACTGGCCCTCGGCGACAGGTTGAGATCAATGGCAACTCTCTTTGACACCCCCCTCGTCGACACCGCCGACCATCATGCGATGTTGCGCCAGAGCGTCGGCAAGTTGGTCGGCGGGTTCGGCCGAAAATATTTTCAGGATGTCGTGCGTAAAAAGGCGAAGCCGGTCGAACTCTGGGACGCGCTGGCGAAAGCTGGCTTCCTGGGCGTGCATATTTCCGAAGCCTACGGCGGCGGCGGCTCGGGCCTCGCCGATTACAACGTGATCGTCGAGGAGACGGCGGCGCAGGGTTGCCCAATCCTGTCGCTGGTGATCGGTTCGATCTGCGCGCCGATCATCGAGCAGCACGGCAGCGAAGCGTTGAAGCGCGAATGGCTGCCAGCGCTGGCGAGCGGCGAGCGGCGGCTCGCCTTCGCGATCACCGAGCCAAACGCTGGCACCAACACCCACAAGGTCAGCACGGTGGCGCGGCGCAGCGGCGATGGCTGGTCGCTGCGCGGTACGAAATACTGGACGTCCGCGGTCGACGAGGTGGACTCGATCCTGGTCGTGACGCGCGGCGAAGAACTCGACGAGAAGGGTCGTAGCGCGTTGTCGCTGTTGATCGTGCCCGCCGATGCGCCGGGCCTCACGCGGACGCCTATAGAGACGGTGTTGCACGTCCCCGAGACGCAGTTCACGCTGTTCTTCGACGACGTGATCATTCCCGGCGACGCGCTGGTTGGGCAGGAGGGGCAGGGTCTTCGTCATCTGTTCGCAGGCCTCAACCCCGAGCGCGTTTGCGCTGCGGCGATCAACAACGGCATCGCCCGCTTCGCGCTGGAGAAGGGTGCTCGCTACGCGTCCGAGCGCAGCGTCTGGAGCACGCCGATCGGCGCGCATCAGGGCGTCGCGCATCCGCTCGCTAAGGCCTATGTCGCCGTGCAACAGGCGCGGCTGATGACCGCCCGCGCCGCCGAACTCTGCGACCAGCGCTCTCCCGCCGCCGCCGAGGCCGCCAATATGGCGAAATTCGCCGCCGCCGACGCTTCGCTCGAAGCGCTCGACCAGGCGATCCAAACCCACGGCGGCAACGGCTTGGCGATCGAATACGGCCTCGCCGATCTCTGGTTCATCGCCCGGCTGCACAAGACAGCGCCGGTCAGTCGCGAAATGATCCTCAATTTCATCGCCCAGCATAGTCTCGGTCTGCCCAAGAGCTATTGATGTCAAGCTTCGCGCAAATTCTGAGGGAGCACGCCGCGGGCCGACCGAACGCGCCTGCGCTGAGCTTCGAGCACGAAACTCTGAGTTTTGCCGAGTTGCACGTGCGAAGCTCGCGCGCAGCCAATGCGCTGCGCGCGTCAGGCGTCGAGGTCGGCGACCGTGTGGCGTTGCTGACGAAGAACCGCGCCGAATGTTTTGAACTCATTTTCGCTTGCAGCAAGATCGGCGCGATCTTGGTCGGTCTCAACTGGCGTCTCGCCGCACGAGAAATCGCTGACATTGTCGCCGACGCCTCGCCGAAGGTGCTGATCACCGGCTTGGATGAGGAGCGCTTGTTGGACGCGCAAGCGCTGGCGACACCCAGTATAGCGCAGGTCGTGCGGTTGGACGCCGGTTATGTCGCGTGGCGCGACGCCGCGCCGGCTGATGATCCCGGCCATGTCGGCGCTCCCGACGAAGTGATCCTCATCCTATACACCTCCGGCACGACGGGATCGCCGAAAGGCGTGATGCTCTCCAACGAAGGCATGTCTTATACGCGGCGGCTCGCCGAAGCCTGGGGCATGAACGTGCAGAGCGTCAATCTTGTCGCCATGCCGATGTTCCACATCGGCGGTTGCGGCTATGGCTCTTCGACGATGATGGTGGGGGGTCACACCGTGCTGATGCGCGAAGTGGAACCGGCCAAGGTCATTGCATTGATTGCGCGTTGGCGGGTGACCCATACGTTTCTCGTGCCGACGGTCGTGCACTCGCTGTTGCAGGTTCCCGGCGTCGAAGCGGCGGACCTGTCCAGTCTGCAATTGCTGATGTACGGGGCCTCGCCCATCGGCGACGTTTTGCTCAAGCGGGCGCTCGGCGTGCTTAAATGCAACTTTATGCAGGCTTACGGCATGACCGAGTCGGCCGGCACAGTTGTCATTCTCGAACCGGGGGATCACGATCCCGATGGCCCGCACGCGGGTCGGCTCAACGCTTGCGGCCGTGCGTTGCCGTGGGTGCAGTTGCGCGTCGTCGATCCGAACAAGCGCGAGGACGCCGAGACCGGTAAGGTCGGCGAGATTTGGCTGCGCACTCCCATGTTGATGACAGGCTACTGGCGCAAGCCGGAAGCCACGCGCGAGGTGATTACCCAGGACGGCTGGTTCCATACCGGTGACGCCGCCTACCTCGACGCCAACGGCTACGTGTATTTGTTTGATCGCTTCAAAGACATGATCGTTTCCGGCGGCGAGAACATTTATCCCGCCGAGATCGAAAACGTGCTCAACGCCCATCCCGGCGTGCTGGAGGTCGGCGTCATCGGAGTGCCGCATGAGCGCTGGATCGAAACGCCGATGGCGCTGGTTGTGCTGCGGTCAGGCGTTCAGGCGGATGAGCAGGAGCTTATCGCGTTCACGCGCGCGCGCCTCGCCCGCTACAAATGCCCGACTCGCGTGCGTTTTGTCGAGCAACTGCCGCGCAACGCTTCGGGCAAATTGCTTAAGCGCGAGATGCGCCGACTTTTTGCGGACGGCTGAGCGATGACTATCTCCGCTCTGCCGCTGCTGCGACGCTGGGTCAACGATTATTTCAATCGGCACGACAATGCGGCGGCGCGCGCGTTCATCGCCTCCGACTATACGTTGCAGATCGGAGAGGTTACGTTTGCGGGACGAGACGAGAGTTGGCTTCCCGCCGTCACCGAGCAGATGCGACTGTTTCCCGGTCTCGGCATGACCGTTCATAGGACGCTGGCGGGCGCCGACTGGGCGGCGGCGTGGTTCAGCGAGCACGGCGCTTCGGGCGGTCGCGTCGCAGTCTGGTCCGGCGTGGCGATTTACTTCAGCGACGGCGAGCGGTTGACCCGCTGTATCGCACAGGAAGACTACATGACGCGCCAGCGCCAGCTCAAGTCCGGCCTCGCCGACCCCGTCGATCCGCCTGCCGCGGCGCCTTGGGACGTCGCGCCGGCGCCGCCCGACCACGCGGCGGAAGCGGTCGTCAGAACCTGGTTGCAAGGCTCGTGGCCGCAGGCGGGCGAAGTGCGTTGCGACGATGAGCACATCATCAACGTGTCGCTGCAATTCGAGACGCACGCCGTCGAGATCGGCGCGATCCGCTCGTCGGGGTCCGAAGTCGCGTTTCACGCGCGCCAGATGGGCGTCTATCTCGGTGGCCTGCGCGGCGTCGAGACTGGCGGCGCAACGGCGGCCTTGCACGTGAACGGCATGGTCAGCGTCGTCGATGGGCGCGTGACCGGCGGGCGCGTCATCCGCGACCGGCTAGGCCTCCGCGCGGCGTTACGGGAAGGGCGCAAGCTATGACGGAGCTCGTGCAGATCGCCGTCGAAGGCGCAACGCTCGTTGTGACGATCAATCGTCCGGAAGCGCGCAACGCCATCAACCGCGCCGCCTCCGAGGCGATCGCCTCCGCGCTCGACCTTCTCGACGCCGAACCGGCGCTCGTTGTCGGCATCCTGACCGGCGCGGGCGGACATTTCTGCTCCGGCATGGACCTCAAGGCGTTTCTCAAAGGTGAACGCGTCGAACTTGAAGGTCGAGGCCTCGCCGGCATCGTCGAAAGGCCGCCGCGCAAACCGTTGATCGCCGCCGTGGAGGGTTATGCGCTGGCGGGAGGGTGCGAAATCGCGCTCGCCTGTGACCTTATCGTCGCCGCGGAGGACGCTCAATTCGGGCTGCCCGAAGTCAAGCGCGGGCTCATCGCCGGGTCGGGCGGCTTGTTGCGGCTGCCGATGAAAATTCCGCGTCAGATCGCGATGGAATATGCGCTGACGGGCCGTATGATGAGCGCCGCTGAGGCGCGGCAATGGGGTCTCGTCAACCGACTGTCGCCCCGCGGCGGCGCGCTCGCCGCGGCGCGAGAGTTGGCGGCGGAAATCGCCGCCAACGGGCCGCTTGCGGTGGCGATGACCAAGAGGATCCTCGACGAGGCGCCGGGCTGGGCCACCGATCAGATATGGTCGCGGCAAAAAGACATTCTGGAGCGCGTGATCGCCTCGCGCGATGCGCGCGAGGGCGCGCTGGCCTTTGCGGAAAAGCGCGCGCCCCGATGGACCGGATCCTGAAGCAAGTCAGATCAATCAAGGAGGAAATCCCGATGCTGCATAGTCTTAAGGTCGCCCCGTTCGCGGCGCTCGCCTTCGCCGTCGCGCTTGCTGGCGCCGATGCGTGCGCCCAGGAGGCGCCTGACGACGGCGTCTACAAAGATCGCATCGACTGGGGTATTCTGATGGACCTGTCGGGACCGACCTCGTCGTCGCAAGGCGTCTGGGTCATGGGCTTTCAGGATTACATGCGCAAGGTCAACGACGCTGGCGGCGTCAACGGGCGCAAGATCAATGTGCTCGCGGAGGACAATCACTTCAACGCCGCCGCCGACAAGATCGCTTTCGAGAAGCTGACGACGCAGACGCCCGTCATCGCCATATCCGGCATGGGCACGTCCGCCTCGCAAGTGGCGCTCGCCACCACGATCAAGGGCGGCAAGACGCCGATCATCGGCACCTACACGCCGACCAAAGCGCTGTCCGAACCCGTCTCGCCGATGGTCTATAATGGCTTCTGCGGCTACAAACAGATGGCCGACGCTGGCGTCGGCTTTTACGTCGATCAGCTCAAGCTGAAGGCGCCGAAGGTGATGACGGTCGCTATCGAGACGGCGGGCGGCAAGGATTACGCCAATTTCGTCGCCGCCGCCGCGGCTCGTTACGGCGGTACGGCCTCCGCCGTCACGATGAAGGTGACGGCCGTCGACGTGACGCCGCAGGTGCAGGAGATCATGGCGCAGAAACCTGATTTCATCACCATCTATGGCGTCCAGAACACTGCGATCCTTACGATGAAGACGCTGGCGCAATATGGCCTGCAAATCCCCGCCTTCGCCATCACCTATCTCGGGACGCCTTCCGTCTACGCCGCGTTGGGAGCGGACGCGGGCGCCAACTACACGTTCATCAGTTGCTTCACGCCAGGCGGCGCCGATCAGTCGCCCGGCAATGTCGCCATGTCCGCTTTCGCCGACAAGGCGGGTCACAGCGCGCTGAAAGCTAACATCAACTATGTCTCCGGCTGGGTCGCGGGCCAGATGGCGGCCGAGGCGCTCGCCAAGACCGGCGCCGATCCCTCGCGGCAGAAGCTTATCGACGCGTTGGCGCCTGGGTTTACCATCGACACGCAGGGCCTCTCCGCCCCCATCGTCTACACAAAAGAGGATCACACCGGCCCGCAGGTGCTGAAGATGATCGGCTACGACTATGCCACAGGCAACTTTAAGTCGTTCGGAGATTATGATGATTACGCCAAATATATGAAATAGCGGGGCGTTCCGATGCTCGCGCAAGTCCTGTTTAGCGGGTTGGCCCTGGGGAGCATCTACGGACTCGTCGCGTTGGGTTTCGCTGTCGTTTTCAAGGCGACGGACGTTTTCAATTTTGCGCAAGGCATGTTCGCGGTATGCGGAGCCTATTTCGCCGCCACCGCTCTCTCCATCCTCGGCTTGCCGTTCTGGCTTGCCGTGGTCTTCGTTTTCGCAGCGGCGGTCGCACTTGGCGTCGTCGCCTACACTCTGCTGATCCAACCGCTCGTCGGACGTTCGACGCTGGCGATCATCATGGTGACGATCGCGCTCTCCATCGTGCTGCGCGCTCTTATTGAAATCCTCTACGGCCCCGAGGGGCGCACGCTGACGACGCCGCTGCCGAACGGCGTCCTCACGTGGGGATCGCTGCGCATTTCGGAGCTTCATCTCACGGCGGCGGCGGTGTCGTGGACGTGCATGGCCGCTTTCGCCGCGTTCTTCCGCTTCACCTCCGTCGGTCTCCTGATGCGCGCGGCCGCCGATGGGCACGAGGCGGCGGTAGTCTCGGGCATCAACGTCAAGGCGATGAATCGCCTTGCCTGGGGGGTGGGCAGCCTGACCGCCGCCATCGGTGGGGTGTTTCTGGGCCAGTTGCAAATCGTATCGACCGATCTCGAATCGATCGGCCTTCTGGCGCTGCCGGCCGTCGTGATCGGCGGTTTGCAGAGCATTCCGGGAGCGGTCGTCGGCGGCCTGCTGGTCGGCGTCATCGAGCAACTCGCCGCATCCTATATCTCGCCGAAATCGACGGACATCGTAATCTACGCGCTGTTGTTGCTGATCCTGCTCGTCCGGCCTTGGGGCCTGTTCGGGCAGCGCGAGCTGGGGCGAGTGTGATGGCGAACGCGCTCTATTCAAGGCCGCAGGCGATCCCGGGTACACCCGCGCCTCCTCGTTGGGGACGCCTCGTGATCGCAGCGTTCGCGCTCGCGTTCCTCGTCTACCTGCCCTTCGTTCTGACAAGCCGTTCGGCGTTCGGCTTTCGGCTGACCAACGCCGAGTTGCTCAACCTTGGGCTGACACAGATCAACCTGATGTTGATCGCCATGCTCGGCGCCTTGTCACTCAATTACCTCACGGGCTGCGCGGGGCTCATCTCCATTGGCCACGCCGCCTTCTATGCGACCGGCGCCATGACGGCGGCGCTCGTCGGCACGCAATGGGGCCTGCCGTTTCCGCTCGCCGTGCTCGCTGCGGGTATCACAGGAGCGCTGGTCGGCATGGTCGCCGGTTTGCCGTCGCTGCGCGTGCGCGGCCTCTATTTCGTGCTTTCGACGCTCGCCGCACATCATGTCGTCGTTTTTTTGTTTCTGCAATATCAGCTTATCTATTTCGACGTCTCCGGCGTGCCTTACGATACGGCGCGCCTGGGAACTTTCGAACTCAGCACGCCGATGCGCTGGTACGGCTTCCTTTTGCCTCTGGTGGCGCTCGTCTACTGGGGCCTGAAGAATAGCCTTACGACCCGCGAAGGCCGCGCCATGCGCGCTATGCGCGATCATGAACTCGCGGCGGCGTCAGCGGGGATCGACGTGCGGTGGATGAGGCTCAAAGCGTTCGCGTTGACGTCCGCCATAGCCTCAATGGCGGGGGCTATTCAGGCCTATTTCATGTCAAACATCTCCTCCGAGGCCTTTGGGCTGGATTTCGCGATCCAATTCATCGCGATGATCATCATCGGCGGACTTGGCTCGCTCGGCGGCTCGCTCGCTGGGGCCGCGATCTGGCTGCTGTTGCCGTCCATTATCTCAGGGCTCGCGCCGCAAGGCGGCGAGGCGAGCGGATGGATCGGGACGGTGATGGTCGCGCACAAGCCTCAGTTGGTGCAGCTCATCTTTGGCTTGCTCGTCATCTTGCTGCTGATCTTCGCTCCGGGCGGAGCCGCCGGGCTCGGGCGCAGATTGAAGGCCCTCTTCGTTTCGGAGGCGCGTTGATGGAGGCGGCGCTCTCGATCAAAGGGTTGGCCGTGCAATATGGGCGCAAAGGGCTGGCGCTTGAAGGCGTCTCTCTCGTCGTTCCCGCAAAGGGCGTCGTCGCTTTGCTTGGCGCCAATGGCGCCGGCAAGACGACGCTGATTCGCGCCGCGACGGGCCTTCTCGACCTGCATGGCGGCAAGGTTGTCGAGGGCGAAGTGAAGCTGAATGGCCAGCCGCTACGCGGCCTGCCGCCACACAAGCGTGTCCGTCTTGGCATGGCGCAGGTCCCCGAAGGCCGGCTCGTGTTCAAGAAACTGACGGTCGAGGACAATCTGTTAGTTGGCGCGGCCATGCTGCCCGCCGCGCAGCGGAAGGGGGGGCTGGACTCTATCTATGCACTTTTTCCGCGATTGCGGGAGCGCCGAAGCCAGGCGGCCGGTTGGTTGTCGGGCGGTGAGCAGCAGATGGTGGCGCTGGGACGCGCGCTGATCGGGCGTCCGCGCATGCTGCTGATCGACGAATTGTCCTTGGGGCTCGCGCCGATCATTGTCCGGCAAATTTACGAACAGTTGCGTGCGGTTGCCGACACGCTCGGGACTTCGATGCTGGTGGTCGAGCAGAACGCGCGACTGGCGCTCGAATTCGCAAGCTACGCCTATGTGTTGGATCGCGGCCGCGTGGCGCTCTCAGGCCTGGCCGCTGAGGTCGCGGCGAGCGCGGAAATGCGCGCTTCTTATCTCGGCGCGGAACAGCCATGAGCGCGTCGTTGCTCGAAATCGAAGGATTGCAGAAGCGCTTCCTCGGCCTGATCGCGCTGGACAATGTGAGCTTTTCAATTGAGGCCGGGCGCATCACTTCATTGATTGGTCCCAACGGCGCGGGTAAGACCACGCTGTTTAACTGCATCACGGGAATGTATTCGCCCACGGCTGGAGCGGTGCGTCTCGAAGGCCGAGAAATTTCGGGTCTCGGCGCGCACCGCATCGCCCGTCTTGGCGTCTCACGGACGTTCCAGAACCTCGCGCTGTTCAGCGGTCTGACAGTGCTCGAAAACCTGATGACTGGCGCCTACCTTCAGGGTCGAACAGGGCTATTGCAGGGTGTTTTCCTGTCGGCCCGCGCGCGCCGCGAGCAACGCGAGGCGGAGGCCGCCGCGCGCGAAACGCTGGCCTTTCTGGGCTTGGAGGAAATGGCCGACCTCATGCCCTCGGCGCTCTCATACGGCCGCCAAAAGCAGATCGAATTCGGTCGCGGGCTAATGCAACGCGGGCGTCTGCTGTTGCTCGACGAACCCATGGCCGGCATGAGCGCGGCCGAAAAGTCTGAGATGTCCGCGCTTATTCAGCGCGTGCGTCATGATCTTGGGATAGCCGTGCTGCTCGTTGAGCACGACATACCCGTCATCATGGCGATCTCTGACAATGTCGTCGTGCTGGATTTCGGCCGCAAGATCGCCGACGGGCCGCCTCAACAGGTCCGCGCGAATGCCGCGGTCATCGCCGCTTATCTTGGAGCGGAGATATAGAAGCGATGCTGGGGCAAGAGATTTTGGATCGACGTCAATAGGCGTCTTCGGGAAATACCTCTGAGAGCGGCAGCATATGTGACGCGGACCGACTTTGAATTATTTGGGCTGCAAGGTCTAGCATTTTCAAATGTTGGTAGGTGGTGAAAGCCTTAAGTGTTTTGAGGCGCCGGGCTTAACTACCCGTTTGGCTAGAAAATCAGCGATGATCTGTATAGATTAGGTATTTGATTCCAGGGTTTGATGGTGCGATCTTTTCCGCGGAATGGAAAGATTCGCTATGGTCTTGGTTTCACACCGCAGCGCCACAACGACAGAGGCGGTCCGTCGAGCGATACACCATAGTTAAGAGAGCCTGAGAACCTTGGCGTGACGCCACGGGCTCAATCCCAAGACAGTGGCGAAGTGGCGCAAACGGTCGACTGTGACCGATCTACTGACCGGCCCGCGCAAACCGATGTCGAGCGTTCTCACCCTCGAAGAGGAAGCCGCCGTCGTCGCATTCCGGCGACATACCCTGCTGCCGCTGGACGACTGCCTCTACGCCTTGCAGGCGACGATCCCGCATCTGTCGAGCTGGTCCGTGCATCGCCGCCTGCAGCGCCATGGCGTCAGCCGGTTGCCCGAGGTCGAAGGCGACAAGGTCGCCAAGAAGAAGTTCAAGTCGTACCCGATCGGCTTCTTCCCCATCGACATTGCTTAAGGTCCGGACTTTCGAGGGCAAGCTGTATCTTTTCGTCGGCATAGACAGGACGAGCAAATTCGCTTGTCGTCCAACTGCACGCGCAGGCGGACCGGCCCACAGCCGTCGCATTTCTCGAAGCGCCGATCGCGGCGACGCCCTATCGCCTGCATACGATCCTCACCGACAAACATCCAATTCGCCGACCTGCCGCGCAATCGCGATGGGTGGACGGCCCGCTTTCGCGTCTATCGCTTTGACAAAATTTGCCGCGAGCATGACATCGAACACCGGCTCACTAATACCAATCCTCTGAGAGCGTGGCTCGCAGTGGGGATTCGTAAATCGGCGTGGGGGTGTTTCAAGGTGGCGAACAGGAGGTTCGCCATGCGCGGGACGCCGCTTCGGTCGGATTTTGATGC
>JAYTRP010000097.1:0-2148 GCA_043746145.1 Hyphomicrobiales bacterium
GAATCTCTCAGCGCATGCTGACGCTCACCGTCCGCAACCTGGAGCGCGACGGGTTGTTGGTGCGCCATTACTTCCCGGAGGTGCCGCCGCGCGTCGAGTATGAGCTGACGGAAATGGGCGCGGGAATGCTGCCGGCGCTCGAGGGGTTCACGTCGTGGATCAGGGATAATTGGCCCCGCATCGCGGACTGCCGGCGTGCTTATGATGCGGGGCAGGGGGGAGATCAGCCGGGCTTAGCTCGACCGGGCGGCAGGATCAGAGCAGGCAGCCATTCGGTCGCCTCCCTGCCAATCAAATCGGCATAGTCCCCACTGGACGAAATGGCGCCCGGGCCCAAGTCGCAAGGACTGGCAGGGTTCATTCATGATTGAAGCCAAGCCGCGCGCCGGCCAGATGAACGCGCCAGGCTCCGCCCAGAACAGCAGCTTGATGAACTCGGTCTCCACCAACCAAGCGTTATAAGCTGCGTCCATAGTGCGAGCGGGACCGGGTCCTGTCATTGCGTGGCAGACTTCTGAGGCTCGGCGCCTGACCCTATATGCGGACGGCCCTACGCCTCCGGATCGGCCAGCCTATGCAGCCGATCCGCCGCCGCCGAGGCGAACCGCAGCAACATAGCTCGACGCGTTGCGGGTGAAATCGGGCGGCGCTCGGCTTCGCGCAGGATTTCGGCGCCGAAGCGGTCGGCGATGATTAGACCGGCGTCTTCCGGCATGATCTCGGCCGGGGTGTTCGCGGAAATCGCGAAATAGAGTTGGTCGCAATGCGCGCGGTATTCGGGCCATTTGCGGTCGGCGCGAAAATCAGCCACGCAGGATTTGATCTCGACGATGGTCAGCGCGCCATCGGGATGCAGCGCGACAATGTCGGCGCGCCGTCCGTCGATCAGCGCCAGTTCCGTAACGGTAGATAACCCGCGAGCGCGAAACAGGCGGCGTACGCCGCGCGCGATTTCCAGCGCCGCCTCGGACTGGCGGCCATCGATGATCAGGACGCTCACGCCGCCTTCGCATCCTCCAGCATCATCTCAGCCGCCTTTTCCGCGATCATCAAAGTCGGCGAATTCGTATTGCCCGACGTGATGCGCGGCATCACCGAGGCGTCCGCAATCCTTAAGCCGTCGAGCCCCCGGACCCTGAGGCGCGCATCGACCACTGCGTTGGGATCGTCGGGCCTGCCCATCCGGCAAGTCCCGACCGGATGGAAGATCGTCGTGCCGACGTCGCCGGCCGCCTGCCGCAGTTCGGCCTCGCTCTGGAACGCCACGCCGGGCAAATATTCCTTGGGGGTGTAGCGTGCTAACGCGGGCGAGGCGGCGATTGCGCGCGCCAGCCGGATCGAATCGGCGGCCACGCGCCGGTCCTCCTCGTCGTATAGATAGTTTGGTTGAATGAGCGGCGGCGCGAGCGGGTCGGCGCTCGCGGCATGGACGAAGCCGCGGCTCGCGGGTCGAAGGTTGCAGACGCTCAGCGTGATTGCGGCGAACCGGTGCAGCGGATCGCCGAACTTGTCGAGGGATAACGGCTGCACGTGAAATTCGAGATTGGCGGTGGCGTAGTCGGGCGAGGATTTGGCGAACAGGCCGAGTTGAGAGGGCGCCATCGTTAGCGGCCCGCGCCGTCGGGCCACATAGTCGAGGCCCATCCATGCGCGCTTCAACAACGAGTGGAAATCGACATTGAGCGTGCGCGCGCCCGTGATTTGGAAAATCGTGCGTAATTGCAAGTGATCTTGCAAGTTCTCGCCGACGCCGGGCAGGGCATGCGCAATTTTGACGCCGATCCGCTGCAGCGCGTCGGGCCGGCCAATGCCTGAAAGTTCGAGAATGTGCGGGGTGCCAATCGAGCCCGCCGCCATCACGACTTCGCGCGCGTGGGCGGTCACAACGGCGCCGTTCACCTCATATTCGACGCCGCCGACACGGCCGTTCTCGACAATCAAGCGACGGACATGCGCCCCGGTGACCATCCGCAAGTTGGTGCGGCTAAGGACAGGCTTCAGGAACGCCTTCGCGGCGCTGACGCGCAGGCCGCGCCGTTGGTTGACCTCGAAATAATCGGACCCCTCGTTGTCGCCGAGGTTGAAATCCATGATTTTTGGGATGCCGACTTCCGCTGCTGCGTCGCGCACAGCGTCGAGAATGTCCCA
>JAYTRP010000098.1:0-6850 GCA_043746145.1 Hyphomicrobiales bacterium
CGCCCGCATTCGTGGGATGTGTATTCGGGGTGTATGTGCTGCTACACCAGGAAGATGGTTGATGGAGCGTTCCCTCGCCCATCGCGATCGTTTCCAAAGCCGGGGCAACCCTTGGGCGCGCCTTGCGGTAGTGCTTGCCCTTATGGCGGCGCTCTGGAGCGTAGGCGCATCGCCGGTCGCCTTTGCATCGACGACTAGCGAGCCTGCAACCGCGGCTGCGGTCGAAGCGGCGCATAATCCCGACAAACTTTACATCGATGCCGACAGCCTCGTTTACGATAAGGACCACAACAGCGTCACAGCCAACGGCGCCGTTGTGCTCTACTACAAGAACCGGGTCCTGCAGGCCGATCACGTCGTCTACGATCGGCTCGCGAAACGCGTGCGCGCGTCCGGCCGGGTAAAATTTACCGACGAACACGGCAATATCACCTACTCCCCGCGCTTCGACCTTACCGACGATTTTGCCAACGGCTTCGCGGACAGCGTGCGGGAGATTGCGAGCAACCAGACGCGGTTCACCTCGCCGCGCATCGAGCGCTCCGGCGGCTCTATCACGGTCCTCAATCAGGGCGTTTACACCGCCTGCGAGCCCTGCAAGGCGCATCCGGAATGGCCGCCGCTTTGGCAGGTGCGCGCCGGTACGATCATCGAAAATCAGGAAACGCACACCATCTATTTCCGAGACGCGTATCTCGATTTCCTCGGGGTGCCCGTCGCTTATGTGCCTTATCTCTCCGTCGCCGATCCCACTGTCACACGGCAGAGCGGCGTGCTGGCCCCGTCCTACACCACCCAGACGAGGCTAGGGGTTGGGGTCAGTGTGCCCTATTTCTTCAATCTCGCGCCGAACTACGACTTGACCATCACCCCGAGCGAATATTCGCTGCAGGGCCCGGCGCTCGACGTCGAATGGCGCCATCGCGTGGAAAATGGCGAGTACAGCATCCGCCTGAGCGGCATCGACCAGCTCAAGCCCTCCGCCTTTCTCGCGGCGCCGTATGGCGCGAGCAACCTGAGTTTTCGCGGATCGGCCGAAAGCAAGGGGCGCTTCTACATCAACGAGAGCTGGAAGTTCGGCTGGGATGTGACCTTCCTCACCGACCGCTTCTACCTCACGGATTACCGCCTCGCCGCGCTCGATCCGACCCAATATTATTTCCAGGACGTCATCTCGCAGGCTTACCTGCGCGGACAGGAGGGTCGCGGGTTCTTCGACTTCAGCGTCTATAATTTCCAGACGACGAGCGCTTTCGTCGACAATCGCCAGGAACCCTATGTCGTCCCGACGCTGGACTATCATCGCACTTTCGAACTCGACCCCGACCGCACCTACGGCATCGGCGGCGAACTGACGGCGGAGTTCAACGCAGTAAACGTCAACCGAACGGAAGCGATCTACCAAGCCGTCGGCGTCGAGAGGTTCGACAACGCCTACAATCTCTATAACGTGTGCTCGACCTACACGCCCGGAAAGACCGCCGCCAATTGTCTTCTTCGCGGAATCGGCGGCGAATACACCAGGGCGACCGAACAGGTCTCCTGGCAGCGAAAGTACGTCGATCCGCTCGGTGAAGTGTGGAAGCCGTTCGCCTATGAGCGGATCAGCGGATCGAGCACCGATCTCGACGGTGGAAGATCCGTCTACGCCAGCAACAGCGGCACGGCGACAATTCCAAATTACGCGCAACCCGCTTTCTTCAACGGGGCCAGTTCCGGGTCTGCCGTTACGGGCATGGGTGGGGTCGGTCTTGAGTACCGCTATCCCTTCGTGTCCAATTCGGCCATGGGACAGCAGATCATCGAGCCGATAGCCCAAATTATCGTGCGTCCGAACGAGCAACTGCCGCGCATCCAGCCCAACGAGGACGCGCAAAGCCTTGTGTTCGACGAGACGACGCTTTTCGCCTGGGACAAATATTCCGGCTATGACCGAACCGAGGGCGGAACGCGCCTCAATTACGGTGCGCAATACACTGCCAACTTCAACGACGGCGGCCATCTGAACGTGGTGGCCGGGCAGTCGGTCCAACTCGCGGGCCGGAATTCGTTTACGATTCCCGATGCCGCCAACACGGGCCTTGAATCGGGCCTCGACAAGCGCTGGTCCAATATCGTCGCGGGCGAAACGCTGCAGCCCTTCGTGCAGCCGGTCTATCTGACGCTTAAGCAGCAGTTCAACCAGGACACCTGGTCGCTGCAACGTTTCGATGCGATCCTGACCGCCAAAGCCGGCGGCCTCATGGGAAGTCTCGACTTTGGCCGCTACGCCGCGCAGCCGTTGCTCGGCTGGGCCTTTCCCCGCGAAGGAGTCACCACCACCGCCGCCTACAAGTTCGACAACGGTTTCAGCGTTAGCGGCGCGGTCGGTATCGACATGTCGCGTCACTTCTACGATACGAGCTATGGGTCGCGCATCTACCCCACCAACTTCAACCTGGGCGTGGGCTACGAAGCCAATAATTGCGCGACGCTGAAGGTCTCCTACGCCTCGACCTATAGCGAGCCGATCAGCACCAATCCCGGCGTCTCGGCGCCTCCCTCGACTCGTGACCAGACCGTGCTGTTCGAACTCGATCTCCGGACGCTCGGCGACGTCAAGGGTTCGACGGGCGTCAACTGACCCAAGCACAAGAAAGAGAGCCTGCGATGACTCGCGCGCCGATCGCGATGACGATGGGCGATCCCGCTGGAATTGGCCCCGAACTGGCGCTACGCGGCTGGATTGCGCGCAAAGAGATCGGCGCGCCGTTTTTCGTGCTCGCCGATCCCGCCGTCCTGGAGAGGCTTGCGCGGGCGCTGGATCTGCCCGTTCCCGTTGCGGTCGTCACCGTGCAGCAAGCCGCCGAGGTTTTCCCTCGCGCGCTGCCCGTCGTCGCGCTCGCACATCCCGCCGACGCCGCGCCGGGACGCCCTGACCCGCGTTATGCGGCCGCCACGATTGAATCGATTGAGCGCGCAGTGTCCTATGTGCGCGAGCGCGCCGCGAGCGCCGTGGTCACCAACCCAATTGCGAAGAAAACACTATACGACGCGGGCTTTCGCCATCCCGGCCACACTGAATTTCTTGGAGAACTGGCGTCGTCCTGGGGCGCCCCCGTGCAGCCTGTGATGATGATCTGGTCGCCGCTGCTCGCCGTTGTCCCCGTCACGATTCACATCGCGCTCGCCGAAGTTGCAACCCGGCTAACACGCGAGGCGATCGAGGCGACCGGCCGAATCGTCCACACCGAGATGCGGCGGCGGTTTGGAATTGCGCGGCCGCGGATCGCCGTCGCCGGTCTCAATCCGCACGCCGGCGAGGGGGGCGCGATGGGGCGGGAGGAGATCGACATGATCGCCCCTGCAGTCGCGACCCTGAAAGCGGAAGGCATCGACGTGACGGGTCCGCTTCCCGCCGACACGATGTTTCACGCCAGTGCGCGGGCGCGCTACGATGTCGCGATGACGATGTATCACGACCAGGGCCTGATTCCCGCCAAGACGCTGGCCTTCGACGATGGGGTCAACGTCACGCTTGGCCTGCCCTTCATCAGAACCTCGCCCGACCACGGCACCGCTTTCGACATCGCCGGCCGTGGTCTCGCCAATCCTTCGAGCCTGATCGCCGCGCTGAAACTCGCCGCACGGCTAGCCCAGTGACGGATGCGGCGGACGGTCTGCCGCCGCTTCGCGAGGTTGTCGCGGCGCACGGGCTCGACGCGCGCCGGTCGCTTGGCCAGCATTTCCTGTTCGATCTCAATCTAACGGGCCGCATCGCTCGCGCGAATGGGCCGCTCGACGGCGTAACCGTGATCGAGGTCGGCCCCGGTCCCGGCGGCCTCACGCGCGCATTGCTCGCCAACGGCGCCAAACGGGTGATCGCCATCGAACGCGACGCCCGATGCCTCGCGGCATTGGTCGAAATAGCCGCGCACTGGCCGGGGCAGCTCGAGATTGTCGAAGGCGACGCGCTGAACGTTAACTTCGCTGAACTGGCAAAGTCGGCCGACGGGGGACCCGTGCGCATCTGCGCCAACCTGCCCTACAATATCGCGACGCCGCTGCTGGTCGGCTGGCTCGAGACCGAACCCTGGCCGCCGTGGTTCGACCGGCTGACGCTAATGTTTCAGCGCGAGGTCGCGTTGCGCATCGTCGCAACCCCTGAAGAGCGCGCCGATTACGGCCGGCTCGGCGTTCTCGCCGGCTGGCGCACGCGCGCTCGCCTGCTGTTCGACGTGCCGCCTGCCGCCTTCACGCCTCCGCCGAAGGTGACATCGAGTGTAGTCGAACTGACGCCTCGCGCCGTGCCCGAGCCCTGCAACCCCGCGATTCTCTCCGCACTAACGCTGGCGGCGTTCGGGCAACGTCGGAAAATGCTGCGTCAGTCGCTAAAGGCGTTCGCATCGCAGCGGGGACTGGAAGTTGGCGATTGGCTGACGCAGGCGGGGCTCGACCCAACCTCGCGGGCGGAGGAGATCAACGTCGTGGGTTTTGCCGCGCTGGCGCGGACAGCGGCGCGATGAATGCGCGGTCGAGGCGGTTTCCGGGTCAGCCTTGCGATCAACCCAGCTCCCGCGCGCTTCCGAACAACCGTACCCAAAACGACCACGCGTCATCGCGGATGCGGCGCAGCCACTCGACCGCAGCCTTGCGGTAGGGCGCAATTAGCTGCCTCGCCCAGGCTTGGACCCGCTCAAATATCGCGAAGAGATAGGCGAACCACGGCAGCGTCATCAGCTTTTCGCGGGTAATTTCAAAGATCAGCGGGACAAGGCACAGGCCAAAGATCTTCATGGCGACATAAAGCGCAGCTCCCATGAATAAATGGCCGGTCGCCATCAGCACGACGCTGATGAAAGCGCCAAATTCGGACACCATCAGCGGCAGACCAAACAGCAACACCGCAACGAAAGCCGGCAGGCGGCCTATGATTCTGCGCGCGGCATCGCGGAGGCGATCCCAGGGAAGTATCGTGGCGACAAATTGCGCCACCACAACCAACACGCCCCATACCCAAGTTTCAAACAGAATGACAAGAGCCACAGGCACAAGCAACAATCGCGAGCGCGGGGTTTGCGACGTCATCGCGGCGTCTCCGTTGAATTTTTCGGATAAAGACTGGGCAGTAAGTCCAAGTCAAGGCGCCGCCGCGCGCAAAATAGGCTCAGAATTCGTGCGTTTGTGGGCGATTGCCCCGACGGATTGCTATGTTTGATAGTCTCCCCAGAGCGCGGCGGAAATGTCACAATCCACTGTATTGGGCCGAGAGAAATAGTGAACCGCAGCGATGCCGTAATCCCGCCATTAACCCTGTATTAACCAACCCGGCGATGCAGCGAGGTTTGAGCGTGCATCGCAACACTCGATAAAGGTTGACGGAACCTTCTATTAACTCCGTCGCCCTAAGCCTCCCGGACCTAAGGGGCGCATCGCCGAGGAGTGATATTCGTGATGACCCACATTGCCCGAGTCAGGGTTATTCCCATAGCTATAGCGCTTGCCGCGGCGCTGACGCTTGGCGCTTGCGCCCGCAACAGCGTTGACAGCGATGGACTGCTGAGCGGCGCTTCCAGCGCCTCGGGTCCAGGCAGCGTGCAGGAATTTTCTTCGAACATCGGCGACCGCGTCTTCTTCGAAACCGATCAGACTGAACTGACGCCGACCGGCGAAGCGACGTTGGACAAGCAGGCGGCCTGGCTCAATCGCTATCCGCGCTACAGCTTCGCGGTCGAGGGCCACGCCGACGAGCGCGGCACGCGAGAATATAATTTTGCGCTCGGCGCCCGGCGCGCCGAGGCGACGAAGAACTATTTGATCGCTAAGGGCGTCGCAGCCACGCGCATGCGGACGACCAGCTTTGGCAAGGAGCGACCGGTCGCGACCTGCGATGACATCTCCTGCTGGTCGCAAAACCGTCGCGCCGTCACGGTTCTCGCTGGCGCTGCCGGGAGCTGAGCGCCGCGCGGTCGCCGTTGCACTTTGGCGGTAGGCGCATGCGCGTGCTACTTGGCGAGCCGGGCGCTCTCGTGAGCGCCGTTGGACATGGCGGATGAGGTCGATTTCGTGAAGCTGGCTATCGCCTCGCGCCTCGTCTGCGCTGTTTTCGCCCTCGGTCTGTCCTGTGCGGGCGCGCACGCGCAAGATTCGCAGGATGCGCCTCCCGGCTCGATCCGTGGCGAAGATTCGGTTGGAGACTCCGGCGAGTTGACGGTGCGCGTCGACCGGCTGGAAGGGCAGTTGCGCCGGGCGACCGGGCAGATTGAGGAATTGCAGAACGCCAACCGCAAGCTCGACGAGCAGTTGAAGCGCTTCCGCGAGGACGTTGAATTCCGCCTGAATAATAAGTCCGGCTCCATTCCTCCCCAAGGCGAAACCGTTGGTGCGCTTCCCGCGGGGCCGGTGACGCATGACGAACCACTCGCGCCGCGCTCGAAAAAGTCCGATGTGTTTGATCCCTCCGCCAACCCCGGCGCCGTCGGCGCGCCAAAGCCGTTGGGCTCGACGTCAGCGAGTTCGCCGCTCGATCTCGGCTCGCGACCGCCTGCCGCAGACCCTGATGTCATCGCCGCCCTGCCCTCGCGCGAAAAAAAGCCAGACGAGCCCGCGTTCGTCTCGAGCGGTGTGCCGTTCGCCGACTCGCGCGAGCAGTTCAAATCCGCTGTAGCGGCTTTTCAGGCGGGCCAGTACGCCGATTCCGAAGCGCAGTTCAAAGCCTATCTCGCGGCCAATCCCGGAAGCACAAAGGCGCCCGACGCGATCTTTTACATCGGCGAAACCTATCTGCAGCGCTCGCGCCCACGCGAGGCGGCGGAGCAATATCTCAAGATTTCGACTGATTACGGCAAGTCTTCGCGCGCGCCGGAAGGCA
>JAYTRP010000099.1:0-6844 GCA_043746145.1 Hyphomicrobiales bacterium
ATCGCGACCTATTTTACGATCTGGTGGGTCGTACTGTTCGCCGTACTCCCGTTCGGGGTCCGCTCTGCGGCAGAGACGGGTATGGGTGAATTGCCACGAGGCGTCGATCCAGGAGCGCCGATGGCGCCGATGTTGATGAAAAAGGCGATCGCGACATCCCTGATCGCGTTGGTGGTCTTCGCACTACTCGACGTCTTTGTTTTTTACGCGGACTGACGGCCATGCCTTCCTTCCGCAGCGCGCAACATGTTCGCCATTCCGCACAGGAGATGTTCGATCTCGTCGCCGACGTTGAGCACTACCCAGAGTTCGTGCCTTTGTGCCAGTCGCTGCAAATCAAGCGCCGCACGACGGATTCGGAGGGCGTCGAAGTTTTGTTCGCGGACATGGAGGTCGGCTACAAAGCGATCCGCGAGCGCTTTACGAGTAAGGTGACGCTCGATAGAGAGCACAAGAAAATCCTGGTCGAATATGTCGACGGCCCGTTTAGCCGCATGCAGAATGTCTGGACCTTTGTCGACGAAGGGGAGAAAGCGTCACAGGTTGAGTTCTTCATCGACTACGAGTTTCGCTCCCGTATGCTCGGCGCGCTGATGGGTTCGATGTTCGAGGTCGCGTTCCGAAAATTCTCCGGCGCCTTCGAAGCGCGCGCGGACAAGGTGTTTCGCCCCGCGGGCGCGTGATGCGCGCAGCGCTCACAGAATTCTCTTAATCGCCGGTAAACGTAGAAGCAGCCCTGCTATGATGAAGCAGGCCAAACAGGTTGCAGAACCCGTCACTATAATTTTCAGAGCCGGCGGTGCGGCAATCCCGCGCCAAGCCAACGCGATCGCCACCAGCACCGGCGGATGAATGATATAGATCGCATAGGCGCGCTGTGAGAGTGCATGCCACAGTCGCACGGGCGCTGCCAGCCTGCTTGAATAAAAATGGATGAGCGCCAGAATGATCCCCCAAGCAAGAAACGGCTCCCAAAAGGCGTAGACGAGCGCCTGGAGGTTGAAGCCGCCAGATAGCGAGCCCGCTGCGGCCGGAATGTGTTTGCCCATCACTACGGCGATGGGCAATAATGGAAAAGTCATCCAGGCAATGAGGGTCCAAAGCCGACGCTGGCGATCAGGCGCCAAATCGAGAGTCGGCCAGGACGCGGCAAGGCAACCGGCGGCGAACAGGACGACATAGCTCGAGAAATAGCCGAGTTGCAGGTTAGAAACATTCGTGCCGGTCGGCCAGACAAGGCGCAGCCCGAAAGCCGCCAAGCCAGTCGCGGCCGCTGCAAGGGCGAGCGTGGAATTGGACGGGAACGCTGTGATGCGAGGGATCGACGGAGCTAGCCTCCGCACAAGCAGATAGAGCGCGCCGAAGATCAGCAACGCCTCGCAAAACCAAAGCGGCCCGGTATCGAGAGAGCCCCGCGTTCAAACATGTAGAAAGGGTTCAGCGAAACCACCGCCGCGCGCGGTCGCCGCGAGCGCTATGGTGAACGGGGATAACGCCAGAATGTAGAAAACGAGGGGAATGCCGAGCCTGCGCAGCCGCTCGCGCATGTAGGCCGCAGCTCCGTGCCGGTCGATCGCGCTAGGCGTGAAATAACCTGCGAACAGGAAGAACAGGCCCATGAAGTAGGCCTGATTGACTCCGGTAAACAGGCTCAGAAGCTGGATGTCGAGCCCTGGACCGCCGCGGACTTCCTTATAGTACCAGTCGCCTGAGCCGCCGTAGGTAATGGATGTATGGTGAAAAACCACTAGCAACGTCAGCGAGGCGCGCAGAGCATCAAGCCCAGCATCGCGGCGCACGACTTTCATTGGCCCGCCGCCGCCTTCTCCAACATCGAAAGCGCCTGCTCGACCGAGGCCATGCGCACCGTACTGCGGCCGAGATCGCCGAATCGCTTTTCCACCAGTTGAAGTTTGTCGCCGGGGCCCGCACAGGCGAAATGCACGAGGCCAACAGGTTTTCCGGCGCTGCCGCCCCCTGGTCCCGCGACGCCGGTTACGCTAACGGCGAGATTAGCGCGCGAATGCTGGATAGCGCCCCATGCCATCGCCTGCGCAATTTCCTCGCTGACGGCGCCATGCTCGGCCAGCAGAGCCACAGGCGCCCCGAGCATCTCCTGCTTGGCCTCATTGGAATAAGTGACGAACCCGCGATCCAAGACGTCAGAGGAGCCGGGAACCTCAGTCAGCAGCCCGGCGATTAATCCGCCCGTGCAGGATTCGGCGGTCGCGATCTTCAGCTTTGCTGACCTGCACTTGGCCACCAGGGCCGCGGCGCGCAGCAGCATTTCGGGCGGAAAAGGGCTCAAGCCGGGCTCCCCGTAATCCTCGCGAGCATCCGATATCTTGGCAAGCTTATCAACTTGGCGCCTCAAAACCAGCGGCGGTATTTAAACCACAGCAGCGGCAGGAGCCCGCTAAGCGCGAGCAGCGTCAGACCATATTGGTAGCCCCACGCCCAGTCATACTCCGGAATATTCTTGAAGTTCATGCCGTACATGCTGGCGAAAAAGGTTGGCGGGATGCCGATCACCGACGCGATCGTCAGTACCTTGAAAATGTCGTTCTGCTCGACGCCGATTAGACCAAGGCTGGCGTCGAGCAGGAACTGAAGCTTTTCCGACAGCCGGCTCTCGTGCGAATTCAGCGAGGCCACGTCGCGGCCGATGCGATCGAGCCGCGCGCGCGCCTCGGGCGAAAGCTGCGCGCCGGCTTCCGATTCGAGGAACGGAACCATGCGCGTTAGCGCGAGCAGCGTCTCCTCGATCAAGGACGTGTATTCGCGCTTTCGGCCGATCGCGACGATTGTCTCTCGCAGCAGCTTGCCCTGCAAGCCGCACTTTTGCTTGCTGCTCGCATCGGAGAAGATCGTGCGGGAGTAGGTCGCGAGCGTCGCCGTGACGTTTTCGAGTTCGTCGGCGAGATGGTCGACAATTGAATCGACCAAGCCGATCAGCGCGCCGTAGGGCCCTTTCAGCGACCGGTCTGCAACGGTCGCCGCGACGTACTGCGGTTCGCAAGGCCTGAGCGCCGCGTAGCGAACCGTCAGCAGCGCGGTCGGCGTGATAATCATCGCGAGCGGATGGTTGGCCACCGCGCCGCTCTCATCTCGATTGGGCAGGGGGATGGTCACGCTGAGCGAGTCGCGCATCCTATAGAGGCGGCTTGAGGACTCGATCTCCGACATGCGCGCCAGAGTTGGTGTTTCTACACCGAGCGCGTGCTTGAGATATTCGACTTCATCCGACGTCGGCGAGAACGCATCCACCCAGTTCGCGCCCTCCGGCAATGTCTTTGCGCCCGGCCATGGCTCGTAAGTCGCATTGGCGAAATCGTGGATGATCAGCATGGAACCCTCGCGTAGGCGCTTTGTGGCGAATTCTCACGACAATCGCAACGCGGCGCCCCGCTTCCCCCCGAAAGCGTTTTCCGCTACGCAACGCGCAGTCCTCCAGACTTGACCTTGAGCGTATCCTTGACCCTGCATCGCTATCGCTCGCACACCTGCGGCGCCCTTACACCCGCCGATATCGGACAGACCGCGCGGCTTTCCGGCTGGTGCCATCGCATCCGCGACCACGGCGGCGTGCTGTTCATCGATCTGCGCGATCATTACGGGCTGACACAATGCGTGGTCGATCCAGATTCGCCGGCGTTCAAGTCGGCGGAAAAGCTGCGCTCCGAATTCGTTGTGCGGTGTGACGGTCTCGTTCGCCGCCGCCCAGACGGAACGGAAAACGTGGATATGACGACGGGGGCGATCGAGCTCTACGTCACCGAGATCGAGGTGCTCGGCGTGGCCGGCGACCTGCCGCTACCGGTGTTTGGCGATTTGCCTTATCCCGAGGATACGCGGCTGAAATACCGCTTCCTCGATTTGCGCCGCGAGAAATTGCACCGCAACATCATGCTGCGCACGAAGGTCGTGGATTCCATGCGCACGCGCATGAAAGGGCAGGGCTTCAACGAATTTCAGACGCCGATCCTGACCGCATCGAGCCCCGAGGGAGCGCGCGATTTCCTCGTGCCGTCCCGCATCCATCCCGGCAAATTCTACGCGCTACCGCAGGCGCCGCAGCAGTACAAGCAGCTCTTGATGATGGCGGGGTTCGACCGCTACTTCCAGATCGCGCCCTGTTTTCGCGACGAAGATCCCCGCGCGGACCGCCTGCCCGGTGAATTCTACCAACTCGACATCGAGATGAGCTTCGTCGAGCAGGAGGATGTGTTCGCCGCGATGGAGCCCGTCATCCGCGGCGTGTTCGAAGAATTCGCAGGAGGCAAGGCCGTTACGCCGTCGCCTTGGCCGCGCATTCCCTATGCCGAGTCGTTGCGCAAATACGGTTCGGACAAGCCGGACTTGCGCAACCCGATCGTGATGCAGAATGTGTCGGAAGCGTTCCGCGGATCGGGCTTTAAGGTTTTCGCGCGGCTGCTCGAGACCGCGAAGAACGAAGTCTGGGCGATCCCCGCGCCCGCCGGCGGCCAGCGCACCTTCGCTGATCGCATGAACTCTTGGGCGCAAAGCGAGGGTCAGCCCGGGCTGGGATACATCCTGTTCTTCGACCGCGCCAAGGACGAAACCACGCTCGCTGCCGATAAATCCGCGACCGGTGTCGGCGCTCGCGGGCCGCTCGCCAATAACATTGGATCGGAGCGCTCCGACGCTTTGCGCATCCAGTTGGGCCTGAAAGCCGGTGACGCCGCCTTCTTCGTCGCCGGCGACCCAGAGAAATTCGTCAAATTCGCTGGCCTAGCGCGCTCCAAGGTCGGACTGGACTTAAAACTGGTCGACGAGGGGCGGTTCGAATTTGCGTGGATCGTCGACTTCCCCATGTTCGAGTGGAACGAAGACGAGAAAAAGGTCGATTTCGCGCATAATCCGTTCTCGATGCCGCAGGGTGGCCTTGAGGCGCTGACGCATCAGGACCCGCTGGCCATCAAGGCGTTCCAGTACGACATCGCCTGCAACGGATACGAACTCGCCTCTGGCGGAATTCGCAACCACCGCCCCGAGACGATGGTGAAAGCGTTCGAGGTCGCCGGTTACAGCGAGCAGACGGTGATCGACCGCTTCGGCGGTATGTATCGCGCGTTCCAGTACGGCGCCCCGCCGCATGGAGGCATGGCTGCGGGCGTGGATCGGGTTGTCATGCTGCTAGCTGGCGAACAAAACTTGCGCGAAGTCGCGCTGTTTCCGATGAACCAGCGGGCGGAAGATTTGTTAATGGGCGCGCCGTCGGAAGCTTCGACCAAGCAGTTGCGTGAGTTGCACGTCAGGCTGAACGTGCAGGAGAAGTAAGGGGCGGAACGCGCCCTTTCGTGCGAGAATGCGCCGGAGGGCGAATGGCGGCGGCACTTCAGGTTCCGCCATTATCCCGCCACGGGCGCTTCACGCCGCGCACCCGCGTAGCGAAGCAGTCTGGCAGATCTGCTCCAATCTAGCGCCGGCCTTTTCGAATGTATGATTTTCGAGAATCTTCCACTGCGCGGCGAGCGCCATCCGCGTCGCAAGCACGGGGTTAACGATCAGGCGCTCGATTCGCTCGGCGAGCGCTGGGGCGTCTCCAATCGGAAACAGCAGCGAATCGACGCCGTCTTCGGAAATTTCCCGCGGACCCGGGCAGTCTGCAATCACCACCGACTTTGCCGCGATAAAGGCCTCCAGCAGCACAACCGGGCAGACATCATGCGAAGATGTGAAGCAAAATATGTCCGTCTGCTGAAAAAACGCCGTCTTGTCGGTCACCCAACCCGGGAACGTCAGGTGCTCGACCAGCCCGCGCGCCGCCGCTCTGCGAGCTAGATCCTCGCCAAGCACCCCCTCGCCCGCGAGCATCGCGCGGAATTTCACCCGCCGTTCCTTCAGAATGGCTAGAGCATCCAGGAAGACGTCGAAGCCCTTTTTCGGCACAAATCGCCCCATAGCAGCGATCATTGGCGGCGAGCGTGGCGGCATTGGCGAAGGGAGCCGTGCGGGTTGCCGCACCATATTGAAAAGCTTGAACACGCGCTCCGGCGGCTGCCCCGCCGCGATCAATCGCCGCCGCATATCGTCGTTGATTGCAATGGCGAAATCGGCGCCGATCGTACGCTTGAGATTGACGCTGTGATTGACCGCGATCAGCGGTGCGACGCCCTTTGCCGCCGGCCCCAACAGGCTGATCGCCCGATTGCCCTGCGCGATCACCACGTCCGGTCTATCTTCGAGCAGCTTGCGCCGTAGGCGGAACTTGGCAACAGGATCGTATTGATTGAAATTTGATACCGCGTAGGGCTTTTGCCCGAGCGCTTCGAGCGCCGGGTTCACCGCCGCGCCGGGCGTGACAAAGTCGACCATTTCGTGGCCTCGCCCGGCCAAGGCTTCGCTGTAGTCAACGAAGACCTGCTCCAGGCCGCCAAGTTTGCCGCCGAACATGGCGTTGACGATTTTCATGCCGCTCTGGTTTTTGCGTTTTGCTTACATCCAAGCAAACGCTCGTATGTCCTGAAGTGCGCCATGGAGGCGCACGTCCAGGAGCTCAGGGCAGCATCTCGCGCGCCCAGCCCCATTTTGGCAAGAGCGCCATTGCCAAAATCTCGCAAGCCTCTAAACGGCGTGGCCTTCGAAGATCAATGGCCGGGGGTCGACATGCGGGTGCTTGTCGTCGGCAACGCCGGCGAACGATATTTAGGGGAACGCTATTACGGAGTGGAGCGCAAGCTCGCCAACGGGTTCACGCGTAACGGTCATTGCGTCATGTTTTTCAGTGACCGCGACGCCGCGCGCAACGGTACGGTCTTTCGCTCGTCTCGGGCGGGGCGGGGCGTCGCCAATGCGCAATTTCTCAAAATCACGAGCAATT
>JAYTRP010000100.1:0-19789 GCA_043746145.1 Hyphomicrobiales bacterium
GTCATGGGCGCCTTTATCTGCACCTACAATTACATCGGCTTCCGGCTCGCCGCGCCGCCGTTCTCGCTGAGCCAGACGACGATCGGGCTGATCTTCACGCTCTACCTCGTGGGCGCAGCGAGTTCGGCCATTATGGGCGATCTCGCCGGACGGATTGGGCGTCGGCGCGTGCTGTGGTTCGCCTCGGCGATCGCGGTCGTCGGCGCTGTCGTGACCATCCCTGACAACATCTGGACGGTCGTGCTCGGCGTGGCGATGGTGACCTGGGGCTTCTTTGGCGCTCATTCGATCGCGTCGAGCTGGGTCGGCTTGCGCGCGGAAAAGGGCAGGGCGCAGGCGGCCGCGCTCTACCTGTTTTTCTATTACATCGGCTCGAGCTTCAACGGTTGGCTCGGCGGCGTCGCCTATGCTCGCTTTCACTGGGCCGGCGTCGCTGCGCTGGTTGGAGGCATGATGGGACTCGCGCTGCTGATCGCGCTGCGCTTGGCGAACGTGCCGCCGCCCAAACATCTGCAGCAACCGCGCTGACGCATGGAATGGCGCGACGAAGGCATCGTGATCGGGCTACGCCGGCAGGGCGAATACTCGGCGGTGGTCGAGGCGATGACGCGTAAGCACGGGCGCCATCTCGGCCTCGTGCGCGGCGCCCGCTCGTCGCGTCTCGCCGCCGCTCTGCAACCCGGCAATTCGCTCAGTCTGGTCTGGCGCGCGAGGTTGGACGAGCACCTCGGCGCGTTCGTGATCGAGCCGATGACGATGCGGGCGGGCCGCTTACTGGCGAGCGGGATGGCGTTGGCGGGGATCAATTATCTCGGCGCGTTGTTGAGGCTGCTGCCTGAGCGCTACCCGCACGAGGGCCTGTTCGAAGCGCTGACCGTGGTCGCCGATCATCTCGATGAAGTGATTCTGGCCCCGGCGCTGATGGCGCGCTTCGAGGCGCGCGTTCTCCAGGAAAGCGGTTTCGCGCTCGATTTGGAAACGTGCGTGGTGACCGGCGACCGCGAAGGCCTGATTTATGTGTCGCCGAAATCCGGCCGAGCGGTGAGCGCTGTCGCCGGCGAGCCCTACCGCGACCGCCTGCTGCCGTTGCCGGCGTTCCTGCGCCCCAATTCCGAGCCGCAGAATCCCTCGGAGGGCGACGTCGTGGCAGCGTTCCGGCTCACCGGTTTTTTCCTTGCACGCGACTTGTTTGGAGCGCGGGGTCTCGCCATGCCCGATGCGCGCGGCGCCTTTCTGCGCGCGGCGTCCGTGCTCGCGACCCGCTGAAATTGATCCATCTCACGACCTGCGCGCCACGATTCAATGATACTTCGGCTCATTATCCCGGAGTTTGACCCATGTTCAAAAAGATCCTCATTGCGACCGACGGCTCGGACCTCTCTCGCAAAGCGATGCTCTATGCGATGCAACTCGCAAAAGAGAGCAAAGCGAAGGTGATCGCGCTGACGGTCAGGCCGCCGTACGTGATCAATTCCATGGACATGATTGCGTTCGTCGGCTCGCAGAGCGAATTCGAAGACGACGGCAAACGCTACGCTGATCACACATTGGAGCAGGCGAGGATGGCTGCTGATGCGGCCGGCGTATCGATCGAGGCGGTGCAAGAACTCAACGATCAACCGTTCCGCGCCATCATCGACTGCGCGCTCGCCAATTCGTGCGATTTGATCGTGATGGCGTCGCATGGCCGGCGCGGCGTGTCGGCGATGCTGCTTGGGAGCGAGACCACGAAAGTGCTCACTCACAGCTCGATCCCGGTGCTCGTATACCGCTGACGCTGCGGGGGGCCTTACATCCCAGCGCCGCCGGGATAGCATGTCGCGAGCGGGGAGCTTGTCGACATGGCGATTCATTTCAGCGAACCTGAGCTTGCGGCGCGTAAGCATCGGCTGCTGGCGGAAATGGCGCGACGCCGCCTCGATGGGATGCTGCTATTCGCCCAGGAGAGCGATTACTGGCTGACCGGCTACGACACGTTCGGGTTTTGCTTCTTCCAGTGCCTTTACGTTAGCGTCGACGGGAGGCTCGCGCTGCTCACTCGCTCGGCGGACCTGCGACAGGCGCAACGCACCTCCAACATCAGCGATATCCGGATCTGGAAGGACAGCGCCGCCGCCGACCCGGCGCGGGATCTGCGCACGATGCTCGACGATCTCGGGGCTGGCCGGAGGCTCGGCGTGGAGTTTGGCTCGCACGGCCTGACGCATGCCAATGGCCTGCGCCTGCAAACAGCGCTCGCAGGGCATGATCTCGTCGACGCCACCGACCTCGTGCCCGCGCTGCGGGTGACAAAATCAGCCGAAGAGCTAGTCTTCGTGTGCGAGGCGGGGCGCCTCTCGGACCTCGCCGATGCGGCCGGGTTGCAGGCGACGAGCGCGGGCGCCGACGAGGGCGAAATCCTCGCGGCGATGCATCACGCTATATTCGCGGGCGGTGGCGACTATCCCGCCAACGAGTTCATAATCGGCTCAGGCGGCGATGCGCTGCTCTGCCGCTACAAAAGCGGCCGACGCCGGCTCGACGCCAACGATCAGCTCACGCTCGAATTCGCGGGCGTCAGCCAGCATTACCACGCGGCCATCATGCGCACGCACGTGGTGGGACGCCCACGCCCGTTACACTCGCCCTATCACGCGGCGGCCCGCGAGGCGCTTGACGCCTGCGCTGCGGAGCTAAAGCCTGGACGAACGGCTGGCGGCGTGTTCGCGGCACACGCGCGCGTGCTGGACTCGCGGGGGCTGTCCGCGCACCGGCTCAATGCCTGCGGCTATTCCTTGGGCGCGAAGTTCACGCCGTCGTGGATGGATGCGCCGATGTTCTACGAGGCTAATCCGTTCGAAATAGCTGAGTCGCAGGTCTTTTTCCTGCACATGATCCTGATGGATAGCGAGAGCGAGACAGCGCTTTGCCTCGGACGCACCTATCTCACCGGCCCCGGACCCGCGGAGCCGCTGAACGCGGCGGATCTGGACCTCAAGCGGAAATGAGCTTAGCAAATCCTTAACGAGAGTATTTCCGTTGGGGTGGATTGGATGAGGGGGACAATTGCGGTAGCGGCGCTGTGCGTGGCGCTCGGAGCCTGTGTCGAGCAGGGCGCCGATCTCACGGCAACGGCGGCGCTGCCCCATTCTCCGATCGAGCGGCGCGAGAACATGAGCGTGTCCGCCGCGACCGTCGCACTCGTATCGATCGAGGGCGCTCCTGATTCAGTCGCTGCTGCGTTCCGGCAGGCGCTCGCGCGTGAATTCTCGACGCGAGACGTGATCGCGGTCGAACCCAGGAAGGCGCATTACCTCGTGCGCGGCTATCTCTCGGCCTCGCCTACGACGGACGGCGTCGACCTTGAATATGTCTGGGACGTTTACGGCGCCAACCGCGCCCGCGTCGCCAGGCTCAACGATGTCATTTCACTAAAGGGCAGCGGCGAGGCGTGGAGCCAGGTCGGCGACCCCGCGCTGGCGACGGTCGCCGCCAAAAGCGCGGAAGACCTCGCCGCATTATTGTCAAATATGCCGGAAGCCAAACCCGTAGCCGCGCAGGCGCTCAGCTACGCGGAGTAGGGGCCGCTCACACCCCGCCCCAGACTTCCTCGGCGATCTCCACGCAACGCGCGAGCTTGACCCACTGATCGGCTTCGCTGAGATCGTTGCCATGCGCGGTCGAGGAGAACCCGCACTGGTGGCTTAGCGCGCATTGTTCGATCGCCACGTATTGCGTGGCCTCGTCGATGCGTCGCCGCACCTCGTCCTTGCTCTCGGCCGCGGCGTGCTTGGAACTCATCAGGCCGAGTACGATCGTCACGCCTTTCGGCGTGAATCGCAACGGCGCGAAATCGCCAGAGCGCTCGTCGTCATATTCGAGGAAGAAGCCGTCGATCTTCATCTCGTTGAGCAGGATTTCGGCGACCGGTTCGTAGCCGCCCTGCGCAACCCAGGCGCTCTTGAAATTGCCCCGGCACAGATGCACCGAAATCGTCATGTCCTTGGGACGGTCGCGGATCGAATCGTTGACGAGCTTGCAATAGAGCCGCACCAGCGCGTCGGGATCGTCGCCGCGGGCTTTGGTGCGCTCGCGGATCGCGGGATCACAGAGATAGGCGAGGTTGGTGTCGTCGAGTTGCAGGTAGCGGCAGCCGCGGCTGGCGAGATCGTTGACCTCCGCGCGATAGGCCGCCGTCAGGTCGTCGTAAAAATCCTCCAGCCGGGGATAGACCTGCGCAGAGATTGCGTCGCGGCCACCTCGGAAATGCAGCATCGACGGCGCGGGAATGCAGACCTTCGGCGTCTTCGTGACGACGCCGCGCAGAAAGTCAAAGTCGTCGCCCTGGATCGCTTGGGAATGTTTGACCTTGCCCTCGACATGCATCGTCGGCGGCTTGAAGCCGACTTCGGAGCCGTCGTCCTTGCGGAATTTCGAGACGAACTCTCCGTAATGAGTTTCTACGCCGTCGAGCTTTTCGAGAAAATCGACGTGGAAATAGGTGCGGCGGAACTCGCCGTCCGTGATCCCCTTGAGGCCGACGTTCTCCTGCGACTTGACCACCTCGCGGATGCACTCGTCCTCGATTCCGCGCAATTCCTCGGCGCTCAACTGCTTGGCGAAGAATTTCTCGCGCGCGTCGCGAAGGCGGTGGGGTCTGAGGAAACTGCCGACATGGTCGGCCCGGAATGGCGGCGGCGACATAGAACCTCCCCTTGATGTTGTGGCGTCAACTTAATCTAGCACAGGCGCGCCGCTTGGCAATCGCCGCTCCGGCGTCCTTCGCGAGCCGCAATTCCGCCCAAAGCATTGCGGTGACGGTCGCCATCTTCTAAAGCGACCGGCGCCCGTGGCGCTTCGAGGCTTCCTATGATCCGCTCCGCCCTGATGAATATAATGACCGCCGCCGTCATCAAGGCGGGACGCGGCCTGAAGCGCGATTTCGGCGAAATTGAAAATCTGCAGGTATCGTCGAAGGGACCCGGCGATTTTGTCAGCCTCGCCGACAAGCGGGCGGAAAAGGTGCTGTTCGAGGAGCTATCCAAGGGGCGCCCGGGCTACGGCTTCATCATGGAGGAAAGCGGAATCGTCGAGGGCGCGGACAAGTCGCACATTTGGCACGTCGATCCGCTCGATGCGACCACCAACTTCCTGCACGCAATGCCGATCTTTGCGATTTCGGTCGCGCTTGAGCGCGAAGGGCAGATCGTTGCGGGCGTGGTCTATAATCCCGCTGACGACGAATTATACGTGACCGAGAAAGGGCAGGGCGCCTGGGGCTCGAACCGCCGCCTTCGCGTGGCCGCACGCACTGAGTTGTCCGAGGCGCTGATCGGCTGCGGCATTCCGCATCTGGGCAAGGCGCAGCAGCACCCACGCTTCAAGGCCGAACTCGCCGAGGTGATGACGTCAGTCGTCAATGTCCGCCGGCTGGGCTGCGCCTCGCTCGATCTCGCCTATGTCGCCGCCGGACGCTTCGACGGCTTCTGGGAGCGCGGCTTGAACACTTGGGATTTTGCGGCTGGCGCCCTGCTGATCCGCGAAGCCGGCGGCTATGTCTCCGACGCCGACGGAGGACCCGATTTCATGGCCAACGGCACGATCTGCTGCGGCAATGAGACAATTCACCGGCAGTTGCTGGCGCTGCTGCGCAAAGCTCGAGACTGAGGGAGACATCGCCATGCAGGAACTCAAAGGCAAGGTGGTCGCGATCACCGGCGCTAGCGGAGGAATCGGCGAAGCGACGGCGTTGCGGCTAGGCAGAGCGGGGGTGAAACTCGTGCTCGGCGCCCGCCGCTTGGACAGGCTCGAAGCCGTGGCGGCGGAGATCGTCGCCGCGGGCGGAGAGGCGGCGTGCATGCGACTGGACGTGCGACGGCGCGAAGAGGTCAGCGCGCTCGCCGACCTCGCCCGCTCGCGATTCGGGCGGCTCGATGTGATGATCGCCAACGCCGGCGTCGGGCCGTTATCGCCGCTCGACGATCTGCGCGTCGACGACTGGGACCTGATGATCGACGTCAACATAAAGGGCGTACTCTACGCCATTGCCGCGTCGCTGCCGATTTTCCGAGCGCAGGGGCAGGGCCATTTCGTCGCCGTCGCCTCGACCTCTGGGCTGAAGACGACGCCCAATATGGCGGTCTATTCCGGGACGAAGTTCGCCGTGCGCGCGATCTGCGAAGGCTTGCGGCAGGAAGCGGGCGAAAAGCTGCGCGTGACGATCATCTCGCCCGGCTTCGTCAACACGCCATTCGCCGAGGGAGCGCCCGACGAGCGCATCCGCGCCCCGATCGTCGCCGCGCGCGACGCATTCGCAATGCCGCCCGACGCCGTCGCACGCGCCATCGCCTACGCGATTGCGGAGACGTCGGGCGTCGACGTCGGGGAGATCGTGATTCGCCCGACCGCGCAGGGGTGAAGGCGCGTTAAGCGCCTGCACTTCATCATGGCGGCTTTCTCTGGTTAAGCCGCCCGCCCAAATTCCATCTGATTATTCACGACGCGTCACCGAGCATTTTCGTGAGCCTTGTCGCTACAGCGTTGCGTGCAAGCTTGGCGCGACGGCGGCGTACAACGCTGCGAACAGCACGTCGACATCGCTGGCTTACACGGACACGGTGGCGGCGGGCGACGCGAACACTACCGACCTGACCGCCAAGACGCTCAACGGCACGATCACGGACGGCGCGGGCAATGCGCTCACCAACGCCGGCTTCACGACGATCGACACCCAAGACATCGTCGATACAACAGCGCCGACCGTAACGTCGCTGACGGATGCGACCTCGAACGGCGCCGATCTCAACGCGGGCCAGAGCGGCACCTTCACGCTTAACGCCAGCGAAACTTTGGTCGCCACGGGCGCTTCGCTGACACTCAACAATGGCGCGACGGCGCTTTATGCGAGCGGGTCGGGAAGCTCGGGAATCGTGATCCAAGACGGCGGGGTCAACGTGGCGTCGGCGATGGATCTCTTTAGCGCCGATTTACACATCAACGCGATCACACTGACCGATTCAGGAACGCCAATCCTGACGCTGACAGCGATCGAGGCGCTCGACGACACGACCGCGCTGCAAAAGATCACCAACCCGCCGTTCAAGGTCGACATCGCCGACAGCGCCGCCAATTTGGAAAGCCTGACGCCGGCTCTGATCAACAGCCTCGCCGGGTTGGGCGTGACAAGCGTGGTCTCGACCGACGGCAGCCTCTCCTTTCATTGGACGCAGTCGGCAGCCCTGCAGGCCGCCGGCATCTTGCCGATCGCGCCCGCTGGCGACATCGCGCATGAAGGCTTCGCCAACAACACGGCGCTGAGTTGGTTGTTTGGACAAAACGGAACGGTCGATTCTCTGCTCACCCGCACCTCGGACGGCGCATTCGACGTCCACCACTATGTGGCCGCGGGCGTGTTTCATGGCGTGACTTACGCCCGTACCGATATCGATTTTTCGGCTACGGGCGTACGCGACGGGGCGACCTATTACGCCGCAAACGGTGACATCGCGGCTTCAGCCACGTTCTCCGCGAACGGAGGCTTCACGCTGACGGTTTCCGGCCAACCGACCCAGTCGAAAATCATCGATGCGGATGGGAGCTTGGAAGTTGGATTTACCGGCGTCACCGGTCAATCCTTTAGATCGTTCCAAAACGATTTCACGAGCGCCAACACGTTCGTCGCCCATTCCCAAGACAATGTCGGTGGCGGCTCGGGACGGGTGAATATTCTCGTCGACAACCTAGTCGTCGCCGCCACGGGGGGCAAAATAGGCCCTCTGACGGCGCCAAACGACTTTACGTTTACGCCGCATTCGAACGAAATCTTCGCGTTTCAAGCGGGCGCCACGGACGACGTGCTCGACTTAGGATCGACGGGCTTTGGCGCGGATGTTATCAATAACTTCGGCCATCCGTCAGCAGCGACCGATTCCTTGAACCGGTCGGCGCTTTTCACCGACTACAACGATCTCGTGTCGCATGCGACGGCCATGGGCTCCAATCTCGTGATCGCCGACCATATAGGCGACACGATCACCGTGGGGGCGTGCAGCAATCTGCGCTGACCGGGTTCGGAACTAAGGTCCGATAAGCGCGCTCGCTAGGCCGCGGGCGCGCCTACTTGTCGGCTTGGGGATGCATCCGCAAAGGCGCTGAGCTCTTCGCAGGCCGACATTATCCGCCCGATCGTCGTTATGCCGGCGACTTCAATCTTCAAGCTGCGCATCACTGCCACGATGCTTGCGAGGCAGATGTCGGCCATCGTGGGGCTATCGCCGTGGCAGAACTTGCCTGTTTCTGGCTCTGAAACGAGGCGCTGTTCGACCGCCTCCAATCCGGTTGTGAACCAGTGGAGCCGCCTTGCGAACCAGTCGGCGTCCGTGAACCGGCCTTCTGTCATGAGATACGTCCTGATTCGCGCCGTGAGCAGCGGATGCGTGTCCGCCGCGAGCATGGCGGCAAGCGAGCGAACGCGGGCGCGGTTATGCAGGCCAACCGGCAGCAGCGGTGGGAAGGGTTGCAGTTCGTCCAGAAACTCCAGGATCGCCAGCGACTGCGTTAGCGGCGCGTGCGGCTGTCCGGGCGTGTTGTCGACCAGCGCTGGAACGGCTCCCATCGGATTGTTGTTCAAGAATTCCGCACTGAGCGGCTCGCCGGCGTCGAGGTTAACGATCCTCTCATGCGCAACAATCCCCTTGAGGTTGAGCGCAACGCGCACGCCTTAGACCGCCGAGGTGCGCCAGAAGGCAAAAAGCTCAAAACACGTGGACTGATCCATCGGGCGGGTCTCGACGAATGGGGGCAACGACGGACTGAATAGTTTGTGTGAAATCTTGAGGCTCGACCCGCCAGCGCGGCATTGCGTCTGGATACGCGCGAGGCAGCTTCGTCCAGAGCCGCCTCTTGGAGACACCCTAGCCGACGTTCTCGCCCGCGCTCCTTAGCAATGTACTCGTGCGTACGGTCTATGCCTTTCGCCCAGCTTGACGTTGGGTGGACGGCCGCTAGCATGCCAGCGATTCTCCAGGACAATTCTGGTTTCGCATGGCCATCCCACGCCACGATTTCGAACGTCACGTCGAGCCGCCGCTTTGAGCGGGCTCGCGGTCGCGCTCAGTGTCGATCTAGGACTGTTTGGCCTCGCGGTCGCGGCGGTCGCGATCGCGCGTCGTCCGCAAGCGACCGCAATCATCTACGCCGCCGCCCTCGTGCTCTGCCTGATCGCTTTAGCCAACGCTCTGGTCCCCCTGATTGGACGAGCCGCCCCGGAAACGCTGATCCTGCCATTCGGCCTGCCGGGGCTCGGCTCGCATTTCCGCCTGGATGCGCTCTCCGCGTTCTTCCTCGTCATCATCGATCTCGGCGGCGCGGCGGCGAGCCTGTACGCGCTGGGCTATGCGCGCCACGAGCCCGAGCCGGGGCGGGTGCTGCCGTTTTACGCGCTGTTTCTCGCCGGAATGAATCTGGTCCCGCTCGCCGACGACGCCTACACGTTCCTGCTCGCCTGGGAATTCATGTCGCTCGCATCCTGGGCGCTGGTGATGGCGCATCATCGGGACGCCGAAAATGCGCGCGCGGGCTTCGTCTATTTCGTAATGGCGAGTTTTGGTACGTTCGCGCTGCTGCTCGCATTCGCCCTGATCGCGGGGGAGGGTGGGGGCTTCGCCTTCGACGCGGCCCGTGCGCATCCGCCCAGCGCGGGGATCGCGGCCGTCGCGCTTGCGCTGGCGCTTGCCGGGGCTGGCTCCAAGGCGGGGCTCGCGCCTCTGCACGTCTGGTTGCCGCTCGCCCATCCCGCCGCGCCAAGCCATGTCTCGGCGTTGATGAGCGGCGTCATGACCAAAGTCGCCGTTTACGCTTTCGTGCGGATCGTGTTCGATCTGCTGGGTCCCGCGCAATGGACCTGGGCGCCCGCTGTGCTGTTTTTCGGCGCCGCCACGGCGCTGATTGGCGTGCTCAGCGCTGCGATGGAAACCGACGTCAAGCGCGTGCTCGCCTATTCCACGATCGAAAATCTCGGTCTCGTATTCGTCGGCTTGGGGCTCGCGCTCGCCTTCAAGGGCGATGGGCTCGACGCGGCTGCGGCGCTGGCGATGACCGCGGCGCTGCTCCATGCGCTGAACCATTCGCTGTTCAAGAGCCTGCTGTTCTTCGGCGCGGGCGCGATGCTGACCGCCACCGGCGCGCGCGACATGAACCGGCTTGGCGGCCTGCTCAATCGAATGCCGGCCACCGGGCTGTTTATGCTGGTCGGCGCCGTGGCGATCGCCGGCTTGCCGCCGCTCAACGGTTTTGTCTCGGAATGGATGATGCTGCAGGCGGTGCTGCTCGGGCCATCGTTCCCGCAATGGACGATGAAGCTGATGGCGCTGACCACCGGCGCCGTCGTCGCGCTGGTCGCAGCGCTCGCCGCCGCGTGCTTCGTGCGGCTGTACGGGGTCGCGTTCCTCGGTCGCCCACGCAGCGCCGAGGCGGTAGGGGCGCGCGAGACGGACCGGTTCTCGCTCGCGGCGATGGGCGCGCTGGCCGCGCTTTGCATGCTGGCCGGCGTGTTCCCCGGTCCGATGATCGACGCCCTGAAGCCGGTCGCGACGCTGACGGTCGGCGCCGCGATGCCACTACAGTCGAAAATCGCATGGTTGTCGATCGCGCCAATCGCCGAGGCGCGCAGCTCCTACAACGGCCTGCTGGTGCTCGTGTTCATCGCCGTGTCGGGCTTGCTGACGCGGCTCGCGCTTCATCGCTTCGCCTCGTCCGCTGCGCGGCGCGCGCCGGCCTGGGATTGCGGCTTTCCGAACCTGAATCCCACAACCCAGTACAGCGCGCAAAGCTTCTCGCAGCCGATCCGCCGCGTTTTTGGCGGCTTTGCGTTCGGCGCGCGCGAGATGGTCGACATGCCCCCGCCCGGGCAGATCAGAGCCGCGCAGTTTCGCGTTGAACTGCACGACTGGTTCTGGGAAGCGATCTACGCGCCCGCCGCAATGCTGGTGCAGAGTCTCGCCCAGCGGTTGGACCGCACCCAGTTTCTCTCGATCCGGCAATATCTCAGCATCGTGTTTGCAGCCTTGGTCGCGCTGTTGCTGCTGCTGGCGCTTGGCTCGTGATCGTCGACCTGATCTTCCAGCTCCTGCAGATGGTTTTGGTGATCGCGCTCGCGCCCTTGCTGACGGGGCTCGTGCGCAAGACCAAGGCGCGTTTCACTCGGCGGCGCGGCGCTCCGATTTGGCAGCCCTACTTCGATCTCACCAGGCTCACGCGCAAGGAGGCGATCGTCGCGGAGAGCGCCTCCTGGCTATTCCCGGTGTTTCCCTATCTCGTATTCGCCTCGACCTGGGTCGCGGCCGCGCTAGCTCCGACGTTTGCGACCGGCCTACTGTTCAGTTGGTCGGCCGATCTGATCGCGATCGTCGCGCTGCTCGGATTGGCTCGCTTTTTTCTCGCGCTCGCCGGCATGGATGTCGGGACGGCGTTTGGCGGCCTGGGCGCGAGCCGGGAGGCCATGTTCGCGACGCTCGCCGAGCCTGCGATGATCACCATCGTGTTCTGTCTTGCGTTGCTCGCGGGCTCTACGCAACTCTCGACCATCGCCGCCTTCATGACCTCGAACGATGTCGGCTTGCGCGTCACGCTCGGCATGGCGCTGATCGCTCTGCTAATGGTCGCGGTCGCCGAAAATGGGCGCGTGCCGGTCGACAATCCAGCGACCCATCTCGAACTCACCATGGTGCACGAGGCGATGGCGCTCGAATACTCCGGCCGTCACCTCGCGTTGATCGAACTCGCGTCGATGCTGAAGCTGCTGCTCTACGCGACCCTGATTGTCTGCCTGTTCGCGCCGTGGGGGATTGCGATCGACAATGCGGGCGTCGAGGCGCGGCTGATTGGCGCTGTCGCCTATGTCGCCAAGCTCGCGATAGTAGCCGTCGCGCTCGGCCTGTTCGAGACCAGCATCGCCAAGATGCGCATCTTCCGCGTGCCGGACTTTTTGGGGGCGGCGCTGATGCTCGGGTTCCTCGGCGCGATGCTGTTGTTCGTTTCACGGAGCCTGAAATGACCGGGCTTGCGTTCGACGTCTCGCATCTGCTCGCTGGCGCGCTCGTGCTGGTGAGCTTCATGCTGCTCTATCAGACACGGCTCTATGCGCTGCTCAACGTCTACGCTTTCCAGGCCGTGCTGCTGTCGCTCTCCGTCGCATGGCAGGCCTATGTGCAGGACGCCCCGCATCTCTATTTGTCCGCCGCCATCGCGCTTTTGTTCAAGGCGATAATTATCCCGATCGCGCTGCACCGGATCATCGCCCGGCTTGGCATTGTGCGCGAGGTCGAGAATGTGGTCGGCATCGGTCCGACCATGCTGGCTGGGCTCGGGCTGGTGGCGCTGTCTATCGTGGTGATGCTGCGGATTGCTGGCGACGAGGATGTGCTGGCGCGCGAAGACCTCGCCTTCGCGCTGTCGGTGCTGCTGCTCGGGCTGTTGATGATGGTGGTGCGGCGCAACGCTGTCAGCATGGTGGTCGGGTTCATGTCGCTCGAGAACGGGCTGATCCTCGCCGCCGCAGGCGCCAAGGGCATGCCGCTGGTGGTGGAAATTTCCGTCTCGTTCTCGGTGCTGGTCGCGTTGATCGTCATCGCGGTGTTTCTGTTTCGCATCGCAGAACGGTTCGACAGCGTGGACGCCTCGGCGCTCGATGACTTTCGCGAAACTCGACGATGAACGCGCTCAACGCTCTGCTCGGGATTCCCTTGCTGGCCGCCGTAGTGCTCGCGGCGATCCCCAACTATCGGCTGGCGGCCGGCCTGAACATTGCAGCGTCGCTGGCGACGTTCCTTGTCGCCTGCAGCCTGTTTACCGCCGGGCCTTTCGCGACGCCCTATCTGTTCGTCGACGACCTCAACATCGTCTTCCTCGTGCTCAACACGTTCGTCGCTTTCACCACCAGCGTCTTCTCGGCAAGCTATATCGCGCACGAACTCGAAATCGGACGGATGACGCGCGCCAATCTGCGCTTCTACCACGCGATCTACCAATTTCTGTCGTTCGCGATGAACCTCGCGCTCGCCGCCAACAACATCGGCCTGATCTGGGTCGCGGTCGAAATGGCGACGCTAGCGACGGTCGCGATGGTCGGGATTTACCGCACGCACGAGGCGATCGAGGCGGCCTGGAAGTATTTCATCCTCGGTAGCGTCGGTATCGCGCTCGCGTTGTTTGGCACGATCCTCGTCGTTATAGCCGCGCGCCCGGTGGTCGGCGAAGGCGTCAACGGCATGATGTGGACCGAGTTGATCGCCAGGGCGCCGGCGTTCGATCCGGCGCTGCTCGACCTCGCCTTCATTTTCCTGTTGCTCGGCTACGGCACGAAAGTCGGCCTCGTTCCGCTGCACGCCTGGTTGCCAGACGCCCATGCCGAAGGGCCAACGCCGATCTCGGCGGTGCTGGCTGGGCTGTTGCTGAATGTCGCGCTGCACGCCGTGTTGCGATTCAAACTGCTGCTCGACGCCAACCAGCATGCAATCTCGCCCGGGCCACTGCTCGCGACGCTGGGCCTCGTCTCGCTGCTATATGCCGCCTTGATGCTGTACCGCCGGCGCGACATCAAACGGCTGTTCGCCTTCTCCACCATCGAGCATATGGGAATCATCGTGTTCGCCTTCGGCATGGGCGGCCCGATGGCGAATTTTGCAGGCCTGCTGCACATGACGATGCACAGCCTGACCAAGTCCGCGATCTTTTTCACGGTCGGTCCAATCGTGCAGATCAAAGGCTCGCAGCGGATCGCCGACATCACAGGGCTGACGGTCAGCCAACCGTGGCTCGGCTGGGCGCTGGTGCTCGGCGTGTTCGCCATCGCCGGACTGCCGCCACTCGGCCTGTTCATGAGCGAATTCCTGGTGGTCACGTCGACTTTTCAACGCTCGCCGGCGCTGGCCGTGCTGCTCGTAATGGGACTGATCGTCGCCTTCGGCGGGCTGATGCTCAAGCTGCAGGGCATGGCGTTCGGCAAACCCAAGGGGAGCGATCGGCCCTTGAGCGCTTCCATGCTGCCGATCGGCGCACATCTCGGCTTGGTGCTGCTCGTGGGGATCTATCCGCCGCCGCTGCTGGTGGCTTGGTTCCAGCATGTCGCTGCGATGTTGCGCTGACATGGCGAGCCCCTCTGAAGCCTGGATGGAAGCGACGCAGCGGCTCGCGGCCGGGCAGGCGACGCTGGTAAGCCTGTGGGCCGAGGGAACCGACATGCGAATGGCGATCGCCCGCGCGGGCGTTATCGAGACGCTGCGGCTTGCTTGTCCGTTGGGCGAATTTCCCTCTGTTGGCGTCCGCCACCCGCCGGCGATCCGGCTTGAGCGCGCTATACAAGACTTGCACGGTCTAAAGGCGATCGACGCCGTCGATGCACGGCCCTGGCTGGATCACGGCCGCTGGGGAATTCGCGCGCCGCTCGGCTCTGCTGTCGCCTCGCCAGCCACGGGCGACGCCTACGCGTTTCGCGATGCGACCGGTCCGGGCCTGCACCAGATCCCGGTTGGCCCGGTGCATGCCGGCATCATCGAGCCCGGCCATTTCCGTTTCCATTGCAGCGGCGAGACGGTGGTGCGGCTCGAAGAGCGGCTCGGCTATGTCCACAAGGGGGTCGATTCGTTGATGCGTGGCGCTTGCCTAGCGCGCGGCGCCGAACTCGCGGGGCGGATCAGCGGCGACAGCACGATCGCCTACCAGTACGCCTTCGCGCGAGCGGCCGAGGCTGCGCTGGGAGTCGAGCCGCCGCCTCGCGCGGTATGGCTGCGCGCGCTCATGGCGGAACTGGAGCGCATCGCCAACCATCTCGGCGATTTTGGCGCCATCTGCAACGACGCCTCATTCGCGTTGATGCAAGCCCATTGCAGCGCGTGGCGCGAGCGCGCATTGCGAGCGACGGCGCGCGGTTTCGGGCGCCGGTTGATGATGGACGCTATTGTTCCTGGCGGAGCGACGGTCGATCTCGCGCCCGACGGAGCCGCCGCGTTAAGCGAGTTCGTCACGGCGCTTCGGCCGGCGTTTGCAAGGCTGATCAAGCTCTACGACGACACCGCTTCGCTTCAGGATCGCACCGTGCGGACCGGGATCGTCACCAAGGCGCTCGTCGAGCAGTACGGCGCCGGCGGATTCATCGGGCGCGCCTCCGGTCGAACGTTCGACGCTCGCCACGCGCTGCCCTATCCCCCTTATGATGCGCTCAAATTCGAGGCGCCGCTGCGGACCAACGGCGACGTCAATGCGCGCGTGTGGATTCGTATTTGCGAGATCGAGCAGAGCCTCGATCTGGTCGAGCAGATCCTTTCACGCCTGCCGATCGGCGCGATTCGCGTGGAGACGCCCATGCAAGCAGCGGAGGGGCTTGCGCTGGTGGAAGGCTTCCGCGGCGACGTGTTCGCGGCGGTGACGCTTGCAGCGGACGGAACACTTGCCAGCGCCCACCTGCGCGATCCCTCGTGGTTTCAGTGGCCGCTGCTGGAGGCGGCGATCGAAGGCAATATCGTCGCCGACTTCCCGCTCATCAACAAGTCGTTCAACTGTTCCTATTCCGGGTGCGATTTCTAATGCGACGGACGCTGATCGAAGGCCTGAGGCCGCCGCTGACCGAGGACGCGCCCGCGCCCGACGATCCCGAATTGGCGGCGCTCGCCGCTGAGGTCGGGCGCGCAAGTCAGGCCCTTCTCGGGCGCAGCCTGTCGATCCGCCATATCGACGCCGGCTCATGCAACGGCTGCGAACTCGAAATCCACGCGCTGGCCAATCCATTCTATGATCTGGAGCGGTTCGGCATGCGTTTCGTCGCCTCGCCCCGCCACGCCGATGCGCTGCTGATCACCGGCCCGGTGACGCGCAACATGCGCGAGGCGGTCGAGCGCACCTATGCCGCAATGCCCGCGCCCAAATGGGTGATCGCGTCGGGCGCCTGCGCGAGGGATGGCCACGTGTTCAAGGGCTCCTATGCCATCGTGGGAGGAGTCGGAGACGTGTTGCCGGTGGACCTGTATATACCGGGATGCCCGCCAAGCCCGACGGCGTTGTTGAAAGGGTTGCTGGCGTTGATGCAGGGGCGGAGCTGAAACTCGCGATTCGCCCACTCCCTGTGGTATGACGAAACAATGGGCGAGGATGAAATTCTCGACCGGCTACGGCAGAGCGAACTCGCCCTGCGTGAGCGCGGGGTCGCGCATGCCGCGCTGTTTGGTTCTCGGGCGCGCGACGAGGAGCGGCCGGATAGCGACATCGACATCTTGGTCGAGATCGCGCCCGACGCTCGCCTGGGCCTGTTTCAGTATGTCGGGATCGTGCAATATATCGAGGCAATGTTTTCAGTGCCGGCGGACGTAGCCAATCGAGAGGGATTAAAGCCGCTCGTTCGGCCCGGCGCTGAGCGCGAGGCCCTCTATGCTTTCTAAGCAAGCGCAGCTCGCACTTCTCGATATTCGCCATAACGTTCTTGCCGCGAGGCGCTTTACAGCAAACCTTTCCTTCGACGAATTCAGACAGTCTGACTGGCACCTCTATGCAGTCACTCGCGCACTCGAGATCATCTCCGAAGCCGCACGACGATTACCCAACGTTTACGCGAGCGACACTTTAGCCTTCCCTGGAAACAGATTGCGGGGATAGGGAATGTTCTGAGGCACAACTACGACAATATTGTCGAGTCAATCGTTTGGGAAAGCACGACTACCTCGATCCTTTGCTGATCATTGTGGAAGCAGAGATCGACGCTTTCGACCGCAAGACCTGAACTGCCCTTGCACTTGCCTCCATCCTCAAATCCCGGTCTCTTTCGCCCGCGGAATCATCCGATAGGCGATCGGCCGCCCGGCGATTGCGCCGCCGAGCCCATCCGTGATCGAGAGCGGTAGGCATTTATCGAAAGCCTGTGCGATCGCCTTGGCCGTGTCGGCGCGGGCGTTCGGGTCAGTGGAAAATCTCGCGTAGGTCAGGCGTGGCTTACCGATCAAGCCGCCCCTTCGATTCAGGCTGAAGAGAAGCGTCACGTCCGAACCGGGCGCGATCGGCGCTTGGCCGACGCAGGCGCCGAGTTGGGCGAACATCTCCTTCAGCGTATTCGCGGGAGCCGCACAGGCGGGGTGCGCTATCGCAAGCGCCAAGAGACCCGCAAGCCAGAGTGCGCGCATGTGCATGTTGACGTGCTAAAGCGGGTCGCGTGAGCGCGCAAGCGGCGGCCCTTGCGCTGGCGGCGTCGAGGCTTTAACCCGCGCGAAAGCCGTCGCGAAAGCTCCCATGCCGCAAAAAACTCCGCTCACCTACGCCGACGCCGGCGTAAACATCGACGCCGGCAATGCGATGGTCGAGGCGATCAAGCCGCTGGTGCGTGCGACGCGGCGGCCCGGCGCGGATGCGGAGATCGGCGGATTTGGCGGATTGTTCGACCTCAAGGCGGCCGGCTTCGTCGATCCGATTCTGGTCGCCGCCAATGACGGCGTTGGCACCAAGGTCAAGATCGCAATCGAGAGCGGCCGGTTCGACACGATCGGCGTCGACCTCGTCGCCATGTGCGTCAACGACATCATCGTGCAGGGCGCGGAGCCGCTGTTCTTCCTCGATTATTTCGCGACCGCCCGGCTCGATCCCGCGCAAGGCGCAGCTATCGTCAAGGGGATTGCGGCGGCCTGCATCGAATCTGGCTGTGCCCTTATCGGCGGCGAGACGGCGGAAATGCCCGGTCTCTACGCCAAGGGCGATTTCGATCTTGCCGGATTTGCCGTGGGCGCTGCCGAACGGGGGGCGCTATTGCCCCGCGCGGGGCTGAAAGCTGGCGATATCGTGCTGGGTCTTCCCTCCGCCGGCGCGCATTCCAACGGTTTCTCGCTGATCCGGCGCATTGTTGCACGCTCCGGTCTGGCATGGGACGCATCGGCGCCGTTCGCGCCGGAAAAGACGCTCGCCGAGGCGTTGCTTGCCCCTACGCGGCTGTACGTAAAGCCGGTGCTTGCCGCTCTGAAGGCGACCGGCAGTGTGAAGGCGCTCGCGCACATTACCGGCGGGGGTTTCGTCGACAACCCGCCGCGCGCGCTGCCGGACGATGTCTCGGTCGTGTTCGATCTTGACGCCTTCTCAGTCCCGCCGGTGTTTTCCTGGCTTGCCTCGACCGGCGGCGTCGACGAGGCCGAAATGTTGCGCACGTTCAACTGCGGCTACGGGATGATTGTTTTCGTCACGGCCGAGCAGGAGCAGGAAGCGATCGAGGCGCTTGCCAGCCTCGCGCCGAAGCGGCTCGGACGTTTGACGCCGCGCGGGACTGAGCGCGTGACGTTCGAAGGGCGGCTGAAACTGTGATTCGCCGCGTTCCGACCGCGATTCTGATCTCCGGCCGCGGCTCAAACATGTCGGCGCTGATCGATGCCGCCCAAGCGCCAGAGTTTCCCGCGAAAATCGTGCTTGTCTTGTCAGACCAACGCGACGCCCCCGGACTGGCGCTCGCCGAGGCGGCGGGCGTGCCGATCGGGTTCGTCGACCCCAAGGCGTGGGCAGGGCGCGACGTTTACGACGCCGCTCTGGAGGCCGAGTTACTCACGCGCGGCGTGGAGCTTGTGTGTCTCGCCGGCTTCATGCGCATCCTCAAGCCGCCGTTCGTGGAGCGATGGCGTGGTCGGATTCTCAACATCCATCCGTCCCTGCTGCCCGCATACCGCGGACTACACACCCACGAGCGCGCGCTAGCCGACGGGGTAACGGAGCACGGCTGCACCGTGCATTGGGTGACCGCCGAACTCGACGCCGGCGAGATCATAGCGCAGACGCGCGTGCCGGTGCTGCCAGATGACGACGCGGAGACGCTGCGCGCGCGCGTGCTGCTGGAGGAGCACAGGCTTTACCCGCGCGCGTTGCGGCAGGTCGCCGAGGCAATTCAAGGGGCGATGCGCGGCTAAGCCAAAGCCGCAATCGAAATCGCCATCCCGAACGCGCGCTCGCCGCCCGGTGCAATACACACGACGCCAGGACGTTCGGCGAATTCGCCGTCGAAGTCCGCCGGAGACGCGAAGCCCTGCCACGGCTCCAAACAAATAAAGGGCGCCCCGGGCTTGGACCATAGGCCGAAGTTCGGCATGTCAGGGAACGCGACGGTGATGGTCGGACCACCCGCCGGGCCGAATGTCGCACGGCGGCTCTTTAGTTGATCGAATACCAGAGCGTCGTGCTCGAAAAGCGCTGCGTCGGGCGCCAGCTTCCCCGTGACGAACGGGTTGGGGTAGGTCTGCGCCTCGATCAGCCCTTTCGCCAGACGCCGGATCGGCGCAGTTTCTTCATATTCGAACGCAACCTCGTGCGTGCCTGTCGCTCCCGGGAGGGGCCAGCGAAACGCGGGGTGAAACCCGAACGAGCAGGGCAGGGGAACGTTGCCAGGATTGGACACCGTCGCGGTTACGCGGAGCGTCGCGTCCTGGACCTCGTAGGCGAGGTCGAGGCGGAACGCGAAAGGGTAGGCGGCGCGGGTCTGTTCGCTGTCGTTAAGGCGCAGCACGCATCGCGACAGAGTCGATTCGACGGCTGAAAAACGCGAGCGTCGTGCGAAGCCGTGCTGCGGCAGCGGATAGTGCAACCCCTCGACTTTGATCTGGTCGCCAAACGCGCGGCCGACCATGGGAAACAACAACGGCGCCCGTCCGCTCCACCATTGCGGATCGCCGCTCCACAGGTAGTCGCGGCCAGATCCGTCGGCGAGACCGACCAGTTCCGCGCCCAGCATGGCAATCTCGGCCTTAATGCCGTCACTTGCGACAGAAATGGTCTCGGGCATGACGAAGGCGCTCCGATAGGCGTT
>JAYTRP010000101.1:0-2141 GCA_043746145.1 Hyphomicrobiales bacterium
TCGCTCTTACGCAGCCCCGCCTCGGCGCGTTCGACGTGAGTTTGTTCCGTGGCATGGTGAATGATGGCCGTGACGGCGCCATCGGGGCCCAGCAGAGGCGTCTGGATCGGATCCCACCACCGCTCCTCAAAACCGCCGCCCGGTTTCGGAATCTCGTATTTCAGGCGCGGCAACGCATCGCGCCGCTTCGTCGCCAGGACGCGGTCCAGCGAAGCGCGTAAGTCGCGCACGTTGGTGGCGTTGGGGTCATCGGGGTTTTCGGGGAAGACCTCGAATACGGCGCGTCCGATCAGGTCCTCGCGCCGGGTCATGGTTGCGCTGAGATAGGCCTCGTTCACGTCCACAATGGTGAAGCGCGGCGCGTCGGGGGCCAAAAGCAGGAATCCGGCCGAGGTGCCGTTGAAGATCGCCCGATGGGATTCCTCCGCCGTGCGCAGTTCCGCCTCGGCGCGAGCGCGGCCGACGGAGTCCCAAGTGCGTTCGGACACCTCGCGAACGAGGTCGACCTCCCCAGATGTCCACTTCCGGGGGACCGACATAGTCACGCACAAACAGGCGACCATGGTGCCCTCTTTGACCAATGGCATGAGGATAAAGCAGTCTGTGCCGCGTTCGCGATAAGCGTCAGCCTCGGCGCGATAGAGTGGATGGATGGCGATTTCGTCGCAAACTAGCGGCTCGCCCTCGTGACTATGACGCAGCAAGTCCTGGAAGGCACTAATGGGATGCTCGCCGGTGACGCTAAACGACGGGGATCGCAAGTATTCCGTACTGATGGTGAGGACGTCACGCGGCCAATCGAACTCGGCATAATAACAGCGCTCGACCGCAAGTTCGATGCCCAGCATGCGGGCGGCCGCCTCCTGCACTGCAATTGGGTCAGTCAATGGCCGCATCGCGTCTGCCAGTCGAAGCAGGAATGCTTGACGCTTCTCGCTTTCGCGCAGTGCCGCCTCGGCGCGCATTTTGACCGAGATGTCGCTGAACAACACGGCGACTTGCCCCGGCTTTTGGGCTGCAAAGGCCTCCACTTCAATCCATCGGTCAACCGTGTCAGTGTAGTCTTGAAAAACGTGGTTCCGGCCGGTTATGAGAATGTCGTCGTACCGATCCAAGAAGGTTGCCTTGGCATCTGGAAACAAGTCCTGGGTAGTTTTCCCCACCACATCATTCAGTCCGGTCTGTTGTTTGAAGGCCGGATTCGCCAAGATGTAACGGTAGTCGCTCGGCTGACCGGGCGCCGTTGGCAGCTTCTCAATGATGCAGAAACCCTGACTCATAGAGGTCAAAAGCGTTCGGTACTCTTCTTCGTTGTCGCGCAGCGCCGCTTCAGTCTTCACACGATCGGTTATTTCAATCGCCGTAACGTAGACAAATTCCACGTGACCAGCCTCATTTCGACCGGGTGCCACAAACGTATCATACAGACTGCCCCCGGGTCTGTCGCCCCAGGGCCGAGCTTCCAAGCGAAGCGGGTCGCCAGCGAACACGCGGTCGTAAAGTGGACCTATTTCGTCCCAGAACTTTGGAAAGACATCGGGACCTTTGGAGCCCAACGCGCCGGGGTGCTTGTCTCCATACAGCTCGAAACAGGCATCGTTATAAATCAACACACGACTTGGCCCACAAACCAAAATATTGGGGCCGGACTAGCCGTTATCAGAGAGACCGCTGCGCGGAGGCTTGAAGACCATTGCTCGATCGGGCCGAGCGGCGTCGCGGCCCAGTCAAAGTCGCGGATGCGCGCTGACATTTCGCCCGTAGCCACCAAGAAAATTGGGGGCCTTTCAGCCAATGGAATGCTCATTTTGGCGAATCCCTTGTCCAGACGACTTATTATCGAACGCTTGGCGCAACGTTGCGATGTCAGCAATTTTCAAGAAATGTATATATCCAGCCTAGCAATGCCGCAACGGTCAATCGGCGTGAGGCCTTGTTCCAAGGTCTTAGACGAAAAATTTGTCTGCCTGAAAGATGTACCCGAGCTTGCCCTCGATGAATATAAGGTGCGCCTCCGGAACTTGTCGTTACGAAAACTGAAAGGCCTAAGACCCCACTTTTTCAGCTAAGAATGTTCGCTGGTAAAAATCTCTGCTTGGGGTCTAAGGTGGATGGTACCATAGGCCGCAGCACGTAACTCT
>JAYTRP010000102.1:0-2138 GCA_043746145.1 Hyphomicrobiales bacterium
CGCGGCGTATCAATGGCGCTGGGCTCAACGATGGTCATGGACTCGTGCGCCCTGCGCCGGTCATGAGATCAAGGGGCCTTCACGGAATAGACTGCCTTGAAGTCGGCGGGGGCAAGCACCAGCCCAACGTTGATTGACTTCAAGTTGCTCTGCGCGATCATGTCGGGGATCGCCTTGAGGCTCTTCATGTAGGGTTGATGTTCGAGCGCACGCACGGCGGTGTCGATCGCGATGCGACCCTGCAACACCGGGTATTGCGTGGCGAAGCCGAGTATCTCGCCCTTCTCGAGCGCCTCGAGCATGGCTTGGTTCTCGTAAGAGGACATGATCAGCGTATTCTTTTTTCCCGCTTCAGCCACCGCTCCGACTGCGGCCTCGGCCGCCGGCGCACAGCCCCAGATCACGTTCATGTCGGGATAGGCTTGCAACGCGTTCTGGATCAAGCCAAATTGCACGGCGACGCCGGAATCGCCGAACTTGTCATCGAGATCCTTGACATTGCTCTTGTCCGTAATCGCCTTCTTGAAGCCGTCCAGGAACGCCTCTGCCCAACCAGAGCCTGACGGTCCGGGGAAGGTGACGACGTCGGCTTTCTTGCCCTTGAGATAGTCGACGAGGTATTCGCCGGTCTGGACGCCCATGGTCGTGAAGTCGACCGTCATCTTCGAGGTCACGGTCGCCTTGGAGACCGGGTTTACGGTCGAGATGATGACTTTGCCCGCTTTCACGCCTTCCGCGAACTTCTTGTCGAGACCCGCCTCGGAAATCGGCCCGACGATGATTGCATCGAAATTGCCGGCCATGCAATCATCAAACTGTGACAGTTGTTTGGGCAAGTTTTCGTAGCCGCCCGCTTGGTACATCGTCATATTGACGCCCATGCGCTTGGCTTCCTCGACAACCCCGTAGTCCGCAGCGACCCAGAACGTGTCCTTCATATGCGGAAAAAGGACGCAGATGTTCCACGGCTTCGCCGCCTTCGGAAGCGGGGTGTAATCGACAATCTGCTGCGATCCGGAATCGTAGTTGTAAACCTTTGCCGGCCACCAATCGGCGGCCTGGGCGGCGGCGCTCATTAGAAGACCCGATGTAAGGAAGGTTGTCGCCGTCAACACATGTGTAAGTTTCATCACGCTCTCCACTCTTTTGGGTTTTCGCTGGCGACTAAACCCCCATCGCCCGCTATTCCGCTATGTCCCGATCAGCTTTTACAGGGTTCGCATCCTCGGGTAACTTAATGATCCACGGCGCCTTTCCACAGCGCAAAGCGACGCTGCGGTCATGAGGCGCCCTCGGCTATCGCACGCGCGATGATATAGGAACCGCTCGCGTGCAGTCTGGCGACCCAGCCCGGCTCAATCACGATGGTGGTCGTCACTTCTTCGATGATCGCGGGTCCGATGATTTCAGCTCCCGCGCCGAGCGCCTCGCCGTCATAGATTGGCGCCCGCAGGCTGGCGCCCGAGGCGGTGAAGATAGCCTCACGATAGGCTTTGCGGGCGTCCTCGACAGTCTTTCCAATGCCGAGAGTCGGGGCTTTTGGCTTGTCGAGCAACCCAAGCACCGTCACTTCGACGTTGACGACTTCAACCAAACTATGGCGTTCGGAATAGGTGTAGAGTTCCGCATGGCGATCATGGAACGCGTTCTTGATGCGCTCGATCGTCGAAGCGTCGATGTCGAAGGTTTCAATGTCGACGGTGCATTCATGCACCTGGCCGACGTAGCGCATTTCGAGGCTGCGCCGCGCGACGATCCGATCCTTGCCAAACCTGTCGCTAAGCAGACGCGCCACGCCTTGCGCCTCCAGGGTCTTGAACAAATCATCGAGCTTCTGGTACGCGTCCGAACTATCGAGGCGAGTTGGCGCCGTCGCCATATAGTTGTATTTCACATCCGAGATGATTTGCCCGAATGCGCATAGCCCCGAGGCGAGCTTGGGCAGAACGATTGTCTCAATGCCGATTTCGCTGCCGAGCGCCGTAATATGGGCCGCAGTGGCGCCTCCCGCTCCAACCAGCACGAACTCGCGCGGGTCAAAGCCGCGCTCAACCGAGACGCGCCGGATACCATTCGCCATGTTGTTGTTGACGATGGTGAACATGCCGTAGGCCGCTTGCTCGATGGAAAGCCCGAGC
>JAYTRP010000103.1:0-2137 GCA_043746145.1 Hyphomicrobiales bacterium
ATAGACATGGGTCAAGCTCAAGCCCCACTCGAGCGACGGCACGAGCGACGCCATATGGAGCGTCGCCGCCGAACCGATGCCCGACTCAGCAACTTTTCCGGCCAGGTTCACCGCGAGACCGCGCTGCTCGGCGATTGCCGCAGCGGTCAGCAGTTGCGCGGGACCTCCAAGCTTTATGAGCTTGAGCGACAGCCCACATCCACCGGCTTCGGCGAACATCTCGATGTCGCGCGCGCCATGTATTCCCTCGTCGGCGCCAATAGGAATGGATTGGCGGCGAGCCAGACGCGCAAGGCCAGCCAGGTTTTCCGGCGGCAACGGCTGCTCAAGAAACTTAAGTCTCGTGCCCGCGACTCCGGCGAGGTAGCGGCCCGCCCGCGCCTCGTCAAATCCGCAATTGGCGTCCGCGCATAGCGTGACTTCATCACCAAGCGCTTGGCGTAACCGGATGGTTGCCTCTATCTCTTCCTCGACCGGCTTGACTCCGACTTTCAACTTGAAGAAAGCGTAGCCCTCCCGCATTCTGGACTCTGCCTCGGATATGTCATCTTCGACTTTGGCGTTACCGATGAGCCACATCGGAGCGACGGTGCGGCGCATCGCTCCACCAAAAAGGTCGCCGAAGGACACTCCAAGGGACCGCCCGACCACGTCAGCCAACGCGATCTCGACGGCCGAGCGAGCGCCGGTGTTGGCGTGAACCGCGCTGCTCATGCGGCGGACAAGCCGCGCTCGCGCTCGCGCGTCCTCGCCCAACAGCATCGGCGCCAGGAGCAGGCGAACAGCCGCGACCATGGCCGGCAACGTGTCGCCTGTCATGGTTGGCGCGGAAGCGGCCTCGCCCCAGCCTACCGTGCCGTTGGAAGCCTCGATGCGAACCAACAGATTTTCGGCACATCGAATCTCGACGCCCGCCATCCACATCGGCTTCACAAGTGGAAGCGCAACCGGGATAGCCTCGACCGACTTGATCGTGATTGGGCTCGTGCGATCCTGGATCATGTGTCGCTCAACGGCAGGCGCACCGACTTGCCCGTCGCCACGGCGCGCTCTATCGCGAGCGTCGTCTCGAGGTTCAAACGCGCTTCGATGGGCGTCGTATGAACGCACGGAGCGCCTGTGGAAAGATGATCGAGCCAGGCTCGCGTCTCGTTGCCAAGCGGTCCCCAAAAGTCGCCGAGCGCCCAGTCACCCGCTGTGTTGCTGCCCAAGAACGCCATATTGACCTGATGATCTGGAACGTAGGCATGCGGTATGCCTTTGTCTGAATAGAGAATGTGATCCATGTGATCGTCGTCGATGATCATGGTTCCGTCCGAGCCAAGCAATTCCACCCGGTCGGACTGGCCAAGCGTTGGATAGCGTGCCGGAAGCGCATAGCTGATGCCCAAGCTCACGACCGCGCCGTCGGCCATCGTCAGGATCGCCCAGGTGACGTCATCGGCGTGGAAGCCCGCCTCCTTGAAAATGCCGGCCTGGCCGCGCGCGACGATCTCGACAGGCGGATTCCCTGCCAGAAACCAGCACATGAGATCAACATAATAGGTCAGAACGTCGACGACCGGCGTGGCATGGGGATCGCGCTTGAGAATCGAGAATGCCTGGGCGCGCGAGTTGTAGACCCGCGCCGTCCCGCCCACGACTCGACCAAGACGGCCGGCGAGCATCTGCTCCTTGGCGCGTAGAAAGCAGTCTTTATAACGACGGCTGTAGCCGATCCTGAGTTCTACGCCCGTGCGCTTCTGAACCTCGATCATGGCGTCTGCATCAGCGAGATTCATGGCGAGAGGCTTCTCGACCAGCACAGGTTTGCCAAGCTCGAGCGCCCGGCGCACAGGAGCCGAGTGCTCGCCTTCCGGAGTCGAGACGAACACGGCGGTTACTTCGGGCCGCTCGATCATCGCGTTGTTGTCGCCCGAGTAGACGTTTGCGCCCGCAATCGATGCGAGATTTTTCGCGTGCCCGGGATCGCGGTCGGCGATGGCGAGAAAATTGACCGCCGGGTGTTTGGCTGCGAGCCTTGCCCGCAATGTGCCGAACCGTCCCGCGCCGATGACGGCGATGCCCAGATTTTTCCGCTGCATTTGACCTCAAGTGTTGTTGGTTGCCACGCTGGTTTGCGCCGCAGATGTGGGGT
>JAYTRP010000104.1:0-2135 GCA_043746145.1 Hyphomicrobiales bacterium
TGGGCGGCGGCGGCCTGCTCAGCGGCAGCGCGCTGGCGGCGCGCGCATCGTCCCAGCTCATCGCAAAGCCGCGATAGTCGTATTCGCCGATTTTCCCGAACGTGGCGCCTGCCTTGAGATCGCGTTTGGCGACGGCGGCGCATTCGGCGACGGGCCGGTCGAGCGGCTGCATGTCCGGCAATCTGGTCTTGGCGGCGCGGATCGCCGACAGCGGAACCTCGAGGCTGGTCAAATGATAGGGCCGCAGCAGCGAGAAGCAGGGGCCGGGTCCGACGTGCAGATCGACCAGCCGTTCATGCACGCGCGGGTGCCGGGGCTTGATAACGACGAACACGCCGGGCGCCACGCCCTTGCCGATCGAGTAGTCGACTACGCCGGAGGAGTTGAGGATGCCTCCGTCCGCCTTAGTGCAGAGCACGGAAGCCAGTTGCTCGCGCGTCGCATTGGGGCCGTGCATGCCAGCCACGTCTGGCTTGAGGCCGGTGGCGTTGGCCACGGCCGTCATCTCAATCATCGTCTTCGAGCCGTCGACAAATTCGACGAGCATGCGCGCGTTCATATTGCGCCGCCGCGCTTCCTCTTCATAGGCGTCGGGCATCGCATCGAATTTGAGCGGGTTGTTCTTGCCCTTTCCAGCCGCGACGATTTCGAAACCGAGCGACTGGGCGAAACCGACAAGCTCGATCGTCGCCGCAGGTTCATCGCCGGCCGCGCCGGTGTAGACGACGCCGGCCTTGCGGGCCTCTTCCTTCAGGAAGCGCCCGATCGTGATGTCGGCCTCGACGTTGAGCATGACGATGTGCTTGCCGCACTTCATCGCCTCCAGCGCGATCAGCGCGCCCACGTTGGGATTGCCGGTCGCGTCAATCACAACGTCGATGCGGCCTGCCGCGCACAAGACGCGGTAATCCTCGACCAATGCGACCTTGCCGCCCTCGATCGCCCTGTCGACTTCGCTGGCAGTGCCTGCGTTGGCGATGTCGCCGGCCTCACGGCCCGACATCAGGATCGCGTCGCGCGCGGATTCCATGCGTACCTCGGACAGCGCTCCGAGCCTTACACCCGGCATGATCGCCAGTTGAACAGCGATGTCGGTGCCCATCTGGCCGGCCCCGGCAAGCCCGACGACAACCGGGCCATGTTTTTCAACATAGGCCGCGACCTCGGCCGCCATTCCGACTTTCGCGATTGAAGACAAGACAGCCTCACTCCGTGCGGTTGGGGGTGCATCCGCGTTATGAAAACATAAAGGCGCCGTGCCCCTGCGGCGACCATTTCCAGCCTCGTGGAACGCGCTCTGCCGCGCGCGGCGGAGCGAAGATCGACGCTCTCGCCTGAAAAATTATTAATGAACTTTTGTTTTCTTGTCAAATCGAATGTACTGCCAATCGAATGTTTCGATGGGTCGATAGCACACGATATGTCCGGTTTATGTAGCGCGCGATCTGTCCGGAAACTTCCTTTCCTTTTGGAGGAGCGATGCGCCGGACAAAAGCCAATCACGGTGTATGGATGATCAAGAATTTTAGTGTTTTTACCCGCTATGAAGCGGCGGAGCTTAACTAGTTGGAGGCGGCTGAGGTGCTGGGGATAAGCGAATGGACGTTGCGGCTCTGAAGGCAGCGGGTTGGGGCGGATGGCGAGGCGGGTATCGTTGCAGCCGACAGTGGTCACGCCGGCGAGATGACTGCGAATGGACTGCTTGAAATGGCAAAAAGATTTAGCGGCGTCTCTCACAGCAAGTGCGGCAAAAGCGCGCGAAATTCCCTCGCCAATGCAGCCGCCGGCTCGCGCTCGCGCAATGCGCGCGTCAACTGGCCGAAGCAAGCGTCCACCGTCAAGTCCGCCAAATCTAAAATCTTGTTCGACCCGCCTTTGAGGTCGCTGGTCGCCAACGCGACAGCGAGCGCGATGACAAACGCGCAATAGGCATTGGGGGCCAGCCGCAAATTGCGAGGCGGCGAGCCGGCCCCAAAGGCGACCCGCCGGACAGGCTGCACGATCGAAATCTCCACTGCAAGCGCGGCGCAAAACGCGCATATTTCGATCTCGCTCAAGCTATTCGCGCTTTGGCTGCCAAGTCTTGCGTTCATTCTCTCGCGCACGGATTCGAAGGCTCGCTCGGAGACAAGAAA
>JAYTRP010000105.1:0-2134 GCA_043746145.1 Hyphomicrobiales bacterium
CATTGCCGATCCGAGCGGCTACCAGATCGCTAACCTCGACAGCATAACCGCCGTTGTGATCGGCGGCACCAGCCTGTTTGGCGGACGCGGCGGCGTTGCTGGAACCTTGATTGGAACGCTGATCGTCGTTGCACTCAAGAATGGCCTGACTCAGGCGGGCATCGATTCTCTCTACCAGCAGATCGCGACCGGCGCACTCGTGATGCTGGCTGTTGGCGTCGATCAATATTTGGGACGGGGGCAGCGCGCATGACGCCTCCAGTCATTCCTCGTCTCGCCATGCATGCGACAGCGCTCACCAAACATTATGGCCAAGTGGTCGCCATGGAAGGCGCCGATTTTGAGCTCGCTAAAGGCGAGATTCTCGCTGTAGTTGGTGATAACGGCGCTGGAAAATCGACGCTGATCAAAGCGCTGGCCGGCGCGCTCATCCCCGATGCGGGACAGATCTACCTCGATGGCGAGCCGGTTCATTTCGCGACGCCGCTCGACGCGCGTCGGGCTGGTGTCGAGACGGTTTATCAGGAACTCGCCGTCGCGACGCAACTCGATATTGCGCAGAATATGTTTCTGGGGCGCGAGATGAGAAAGCAGGGCGTGCTCGGAACGGTGTTTCGGCAACTCGACAAGAAGGGTATGCGCCAGCAGGCGGCCAATCATATGAACCTGCTCGGCATTCGCCCTAAGTCGATCCGTCAAGCCGTGGAGACACTCTCGGGAGGCCAGCGCCAGGCAGTCGCGGTAGCGCGAGCTGCGGCCTGGGGCCGCAAGGTTGTCATTCTCGACGAGCCGACCGCAGCGCTCGGCGTTCGCGAAACCCAGCAGGTGCTCGATCTTATCCGCCGCGTCCGAGACCAAGGACTATCCGTCGTGTTGATCAGTCACTCCATGCCCGAGGTCCTCGCGATCGCGGACCGCATCCACATTCATCGCTTAGGGCGGCGCGCCGCAGTCGTCAGCCCGAAGACGACCACGATGAGCGAGGTCGTCGCTGTGATGACCGGCGCGTTGCCATCGAACTCGGTGACCTCCGCACTGCTCCCCCAAACGTCGCAGCCGTCATCTAATCAAAGGTTTCAATGATGTCGATTTTGGATCGGTTTTCGCTGCGCGGGAAAGTCGCGATCGTCACAGGCGGCAATCGTGGGATTGGAAAGTCGATAGCGCTGGGTTTCGCTGAGGCGGGCGCCGCCGTCGCCATAGTCGCGCGTGACGAGACGAAGAGCCAAGAGGCAGTGGCCCAACTGAGGGCGGCGGGCGCCAAGGCCGTTGCGGTGAAGGCCGACGTCTCCGAGCGAGGCGATCTCGAGGCGATGCTCGCAGCTGTCACGGACCAACTGGGACCCGTCGACGTGCTCGTCAATAACGCGGGCATTGGATTTCATGCCGACGCTTTGACCCTGAAAGACTCGGAATGGGATCGCCTGTTCGACGCCAATCTGCGCTCCGTCTGGATGGCGAGCCAGATCGTTGGCGGTCAAATGGCGTCGCGCCAGACAGGCTCAATTATAAACATCGGCTCGATCTCGGGCTTCATCGTCAATCGGCCGCAATGGCACTCGCCTTACGGCATTTCGAAAGCAGCCGTGCATCATCTGACCAAGTCTCTTGCCGCCGAATGGGCGACCAAGGGCGTGCGCGTCAACGCGATCGCGCCGGGCTATGTGAAGACTGAGATCGCCAACACGGAATACGAGGATTATCGACACTATTGGCGCGATGAGGTTCCGATGCGGCGCTATGGGACGCCAGAGGAGATCGCTCCTACGGCATTGTTGCTCGCCAGCGACGCCGGATCCTTCATCACCGGTTCGGTGTTTGTGGTCGACGGAGGCTATACGCTTTGGTAGCGGCGTCGCGGCAGGAGAAAGGCGGGCGAATGGGAACCGAATTCCTGATCGGTCTCGATTATGGATCCGAGTCCGCGCGAGGCGTTTTGATTGACGCGACGAGCTGCGAAATCGTCGCCAGCCATGCCCAGCCCTTTCGACATGGCGTCATGACCACCGCGCTTCCCAACGGTCGGCAGTTGCCGCCGGAATGGGCGCTTCAAAACGCTCTGGACTATCTGGAAGTCGCCGAGACGCTATTGGCCGCCCTGGGGCGTGGAAGGAGGGTTCGAGGCATCGGTGTC
>JAYTRP010000106.1:0-6810 GCA_043746145.1 Hyphomicrobiales bacterium
GGGGTGATCGGAACAATATTCGGCGTCGCGGTGCTGCGTGCCATTACCTTTTGCTTTCGGGTTGTCGACGCCAATTCCGTATTCGGGTTTGTCGCCAATCCCTTGTTACAACCCATGTTCGAAGGGGTCATACTGCTCTTTGCGGTCAGTCTGGGCGCGGCGAAAATCATGCGGATGAAAAACCGCCTAGATACGTATCGGTGAGCGACAAAATGGCGATGTCGATCTCCTCTCCTTTTACGTCGGTGAACCGACCGCTCTATATCGCCGGCGCCTTCATCATCGCCATCCTTATCGCGGGGACCGTCTACACCGAGATTACGCAAGGCAATGCGTTGTTGCTGTCTCCAACCTATCTGCTCTTGCAGCTCAAGGTTGCCGCCTTCCTGGGCATTGTTGCGTTGGGCATGATGGTGGTCGTCCTCCTGGGCCATATCGATCTCTCGGTTCCCTGGACTATCGCCGCTTCGGGTATGCTCGCCGCAGCGTGGGGCGGCCCGATGGCCATACCGGTCGGCCTCGGAGTCGGTCTCTTCGTTGGCGTCTTCAATGGACTCGGCGTCGCCTATCTCAAGGTGCCGTCGATGATCTTCACCCTCGGGGTCAACGTCGTTCTGCGGGGCTTGATGGTTATGCTGACAGGCGGCTTCTCGCCGTCCAGCGTACCAACTCCGCTCATGCTTTATCTCGGGAAGAGCGACGTGTCCGGCGTTCCTTTGCCCGTCCTCATCTGGCTCGCGGTTGGATTAGCGGTGACGTTTATTCTCACGCGGACCCCGCTTGGCCGATATATTTATGCGATTGGCAACCGACCGGCGGCGGTCTACCTCTCCGGCGTCAACGACAAACTGGTGACGGTGGCGAGTTTCGCAATTTGCAGCGTCTTGGCTTCGCTCGCAGGATTGTTGATCTCGGGATATTCGTCCAAGGCGTTCCAGGCGATGGGCGATTCTTACCTGCTGCCCTCCATCGCGGCGGTGGTGATCGGCGGCACCAACATCCTCGGCGGCTCCGGGCGCGTTTCAGGGACCGTAGTGGGGACGATCCTCATCGTCCTGCTGCAGAGCGTGCTGTCGGTAATGCAAATGCCTGAAGCGGGACGGCAGATTATTTACGGCGTCGTCATCATTGGAATGTTGCTCGCCTATGGTCGCGTGGCGGCCGCGCGCGGCTGAGCGGACCGTTGGAATAGGGCATGACCGGAGGGTTGCAATTGCGTAGGTCAACTCCTGGGTTTAAGCGCCAGCGGCTCGCCAGCGCATGAGTCAAGGCGGCGGCAGTTGGCGTAAGTCGGCCTACAATTTGGCTGCTCTTCGCGACTCCGCCCGAGGCGTGTTGCCCAACTCGATATTCGATTTTGCCGATGGCGGCGCTGAGAACGAACATACTCTCAGGCAAAACGAAGCCGCCTTTTCCACCCACGAATTGCTCCCGCGTCCCCTAAACGGCGTCTCGGAACGCGATCTCTCCGTCCAACTATTTGGCAAGACGCTGGCCTTGCCGGTAATCCTCGGCCCAACCGGATTGTCAGGTCTTTTTTGGCCGGATGGTGAAATTGCGACCGCACGAGCGGCAGCAGCCGCGGGCACCGCCTTCTGTTTGTCGCACGCGTCAACTTGCACAATTGAAACACTGGCGGCCTCCACCACCGTCTCGAAATGGATGCAAGTGTTCATCTACCGTGATCGTGGTTTCACGCGGGAATTCGTACAACGCGCCGCCGCAACCGGATACGACGCGCTCGTCTTGACCACGGACAATCAACTTCTGGGAAATCGAGAACGGGACCTACGCAACGGGTTCACGATCCCGCCGAGCTTCCGGGCGATGGACGTCGTTCGAATGGCGACCAAGCTGCCTTGGCTGGCGCGCATGGCTGGCCGGCTGCCGGGCATCACTTTCGCCAACTATGTCAAACCCGGCGAACCCGCCGATGTTGGCGCGCTCGCGCGTCGTATGGGCGCGATGCTCGACCCGTCAATGTCTTGGAACGACGTCGAATGGTTGCGAGACCTTTGGAAGGGGCCGCTGATACTCAAGGGGATCCTTCACCCGGCAGAGGCGAAAGAGGCTCGCGCGCGCGGGGTCGATGGGTTGATTGTTTCTAACCACGGCGGTCGTCAGCTCGATAACGTTCCCGCCACTATCGACGCGCTGCCGGCTGTGGCTGACGCAATCCAAGGCGATATCCCGGTATTGATTGACGGGGGAATTCGACGGGGGACGGACGTCGTCAAGGCGCTGGCGCTAGGCGCGCGGGCCTGCCTGATCGCCCGCCCGCATCTATGGGGCGTGTCGGTCGCGGGAGAACAGGGCGTCACGCACGCAATCGACATTCTTCGCCGAGAAATCGACCGCGTGATGGGCCTTATGGGCCTGACGAGCATCCAGCAAATAGGCCCAGACGCTCTGTTTGACGGCGTTAGGAGAGTATCACGACCTTATCCGAACTAAGAATAGCTTCGATGAAGTCGGGGACTTCGAGTCCGGCCTTGACCTTGGCCTCTAGCTGAGCCTCGGCGGCTTTCACATCGTCTAGTCTTGCGAGCACTTCGTTGGCTTGCGCGAGCGGCACGATCACAACCCCGTCGCGATCGCCGACGACGATGTCACCCGAGTTTATGACGACGTCGCCAATCACGATGGGAAGTCCAACCGTTCCTGGCCCGTTGCGCGCCGGCGAGTTCGCAGTCAGGCCCGCGCAGTAGACTGGCATGCCGACGCTGAGAACGCCAACGAGGTCGCGAACCAATCCATCGGTCACAAAGCCCACAACCCCGCGATTCCGGGCCATGCCCAGCAACAGGTCGCCGGTAACTGCCGTCGACGTGAATGAGTCGGTGGCGGCGATGAGAACGTCTCCGGCACGGGCGACAGACACCGCGCCGAACACGGCCAAATTGTCGGCAGGGCCGGCATGACAGGTCACCGCCACGCCCGACATCACCAATTCGCTGGGAGCCAGGGGCTTAATTCGATACCCGATGCAGCCGCGCCCGCCCATGGCGTCAACCAGATATCCCGTCGGTATGCCAGCAAAGCTGGCAATCAGTTCAGCGCTGGGTCGCGCGAAATCACGCTTGATGGTTAGTAGCGGGGGATCCTTGATCAAGCAAAGCCTCCATGGGCGCCGGTGTATTTCGCAGCAACCGTAGATGGCTTCTGTAAGCGCGTCGAGCGCCGAACGGAACAGGAGCCGAGCGGTCGCTGAGCATCGTTTTGGCCGGTTTGCCGCAACCCGCGCCCTGCGAGCCCGTGTCCCTCCCGTTAATTAAACGCTAGCTGAAGCTGTCCGCCCGAGTTGAACGTTCGAAGCTGAACGGTCTAAGACTGCTTCGAGCACAGACCTGACATTCCAAAGGCGAGACGACGATGGCGTTGGCTGATCCGGAGCCCCTTATCGATGCAAGCGCGCTTGTTAACATCGGTCATAATATCTGGGTGATCGCGGATAATCGTGTCCCGCTGGTTCCTAATGTTGGTATCATCCTTGGCGAGCATTCCGCGCTGGTCGTTGACACCGGGATGGGACCGGAAAGCGGCAGACGTGTTCTCAGCGTGGCGAAAAAGCTTTCTGGCGAGCGGCGGCTTTTCCTTACGCTCACGCATTTTCATCCAGAGCACGGTTTTGGCGCCCAGGCTTTTCGCGGCGAGGCGACGCTGATCTACAACAAAGCGCAAGCTGACGAACTGCTCGCAAAGGGCGCCAGCTATCTTGAAATGTTTCGCGGCATGAACGCTGTAGTGAAGGCGACCCTGGAGGGCGTCGAACTGGGCGGGCCCGACGTCGCCTACGATGGCCCCGGCGCTGACATCGATCTTGGCGGTCGCATTGTCGAGTTGCGCAATTGGGGCATGGCGCATACGCGGGGCGACCAGACGATTTTCGTCAAAGACGCGCGCGCGCTATTCGTCGGCGATCTCGCGGAGGAGAGCACGTTCCCGATCTTCCCGTGGTTTCCTCCGCATGACGCCGACATCGACGCTGCGCGATGGGTGCAGATCCTGGATGCGTGCGAGGCGTACCGGCCGGCGGTCGTTGTGCCTGGCCACGGCGAAGTCGGCGATCTCGAGATTATTCGCGACGTTAAGGAATACATTCTCGATGTCGAGCGGGAGGTCGCAGCAGTCGCGAGCGAAGGACTCGATGACGACGGCGCGGTCGCGAAGCTGCGGCCGATCCTGCAATCAAAACATCCGAGTTGGCATTTTCCCGAATGGATCGATTTCGCCATTCGCTACTTCAGGGCGCGTTGAACCCGACATCAACCTCGGCGCAGTCGCAACGGCAGACGCAACTCGTTTCCGTTTGCTAACCCCGCCGGGCGAAAGATGATCATCAGCAGCATGAAGGCGGCCACGAGAACGTCGCCGAGCCCCGCGGGCGCCGCCAGGACTACTGGAGTTCCGGGCACAGGGACCCCCGCCTCGACGAGTCGCATGACTTCAGTCAATCCCACGATGGCGATGGTTCCCGCCACGGCTCCCGCCAGACTGCGCGCACCGCCGACTACCAGCATAGCGATGATGATGAAGGTGAGATCGAGATAGAACGAATCTACCCGCACCGTTCCCAGGAGATGCGCCATTGCGGCGCCAGAGAGGCCGCTGACGAAAGCGCTAACAGTGAATGCGATCACCCGCTCGCGATAAACGCGCACGCCGCTTGCTCGTGCCGCGACCTCGTCCTCACGCGCGGCTCGCAACGCCAGCGCGCCTCGGGTTTCCTGATAGGCGAAAGCCAGCGCGAGCGCGGTCGCCGCAATCGCGAACGAACTCCAGAGACCGACCGTTGCGGGGATGCCCATCAGCGAGCGTTGACCGCCGGTGATTGAATCCCAGTTTCCAATCACGACGTAGACGATGATCAACAACGCGAATGTCGCAATACTGGCCGACATTCCCGAGAGCCGCATTAGCACCAAGCCGACGAGGCTGGCAAACAAAGTCGCGCAAGCGGCGCCGATCAACCCGCTGAGGATCGGCGGGAGTTCGGCGTGTTCGATCAGGGCGGGCAGAAACATGCCTTTGGTGGCGGCTTTCATTGACAGGATGGCGGAGACATAGGCCGCGATCGCCATGAAACCGACGTGCCCGAACGAGAGAATGCCGGAATTGCCGACGAAGATGTACAGGCCGACTACCGCGGTGAGGTCAATCAAGCCAAGCGTCACGCGCCGCTGCAGGAACGGCGACCCTGACCCGGCGAGCAGCGCGATGATGGCGATGATCGCGAGCAAGCCCAGCAAAGGCAGCAGCCGGCGCCCGAAATCCCCTATAGCTCCGGATGCGGGTTTCGTTCCGCCGCTCATATCCGCTCCCGCTGGTTCCGCCCCGCGAGCAGGCCTTGCGGACGCACCAGCAAAACCAGAATAACCGCCATGAAAACGAAACCCTCGCGGAAAACCCGGACCTCGGGCGGAAGGAAGGTTTGAAACAGCACCGACGCCGCTCCAACCAAAAAGCCGCCGAGCGCTGCGCCTGTGAGGCTGCCCAGGCCCCCGACGACCGTGCTGACGAAGGCGACGTTGACGAGGTTCACACCCATGCGCGGTTGCACCAACCCGGTCTGGGCGACAAACAGGATCGAAACCACCGCCGCGAGAAAGCCGGAGATGCCGAATGCGATGGCGATGACTTGATTGGCGCGCACGCCGACCAATCGCGCCATCCGAAAATCTTCAGACGCCGCGCGCATTTCTAGCCCGAACCGGGTCGCGCGCAGAAACCATGTCAGCAGCAGCAATAGAGTGGCCCCGACCCCGATCGTCACGATTTGCAGCAGCGGAAGCCTGGCTCCCAGCACGCTGACTTCCTGCGCGAGACTGGGCAGCAGGTCGACGCCCTTAGGTCTCGACCCCACCAACAGAACCAGCGTTTTCTGGATGAACACGCTAACGGCGAAGGAGGAGACCAGCAGCGTGGTCGCGTCGGCGTTGCGCAGCGGCCGCAGCGCAATGCGCTCGGTCGCCAACGCCAGCACGACGCCAACGGCGAGCGCCAGCACGAGGCTGCCCAGCACGGAATACGTGGCGAGTGCGAGGATCGCATAGCCCGCCACGGTGATCAGGTCGCCATGTGCGAAGTTGACGAGCCGCATGACGCCGAAAACCAGGCCGATGCCGAGCGCGGTCAGAGCGTATAGGCTTCCGAGGCTCAAAATATCGGCGATCACCTGGGCGATGAAGGGCGTCACTCGCCGGATTCCTGTTGGCCTTGCTCGAACCCGAAATAGGCCGCCTCGAAGTCGGGATGCCGCGCAAGATCAGGCCCGGCGCCGTTCAGGCGAAACAAGCCGCCGTTCAGAACGAAGGTTCGATCGGCCGCCGCAAGCGCGCGCGGCGCCGATTGTTCGACAACGATAATCGTCGTGCCTTCGTCGCGAATACGGGCGATTAGCGCGTAAACGTCGTCAGTAACCTTTGGGGCCAGCCCCAGCGAGGGCTCGTCGAGCAGCAGCAGCTTGGGCCGGCTCAGCAGCGCGCGAGCAATGACGAGTTGTTGTTGTTCGCCGCCCGACAACTGCCCGGCGAGTTGATGACGGCGCTCGGCGAGGATCGGAAAAATCGCGAAGTAACGCTCGATCTCGCGAGCGGCGCCGGCATCCCTGCGGATGGTGGCGCCGAGCTTCAGGTTCTCGCTCACGGTCAGTCGCGTGAAGACGTGGCGCCCCTCGGGAACCAGCGCCACGCCTTGGCGAACGATATCCTCGATCTTATCCGCCAGCGGCGCGCCGTTAAGTCGTATCGTCCCCGTCTGCGGCCTGACAATGCCCGCGATTGCGCCGAGCAGGGTGCTCTTCCCCGCCCC
>JAYTRP010000107.1:0-6786 GCA_043746145.1 Hyphomicrobiales bacterium
CCGAGTAAGCGGCCAAGCAGCCTGATGTCGTCCCTGAGCGGCGCATCCTTCTGCTCGGCGTCGGCGTCTGACTCCATCGCAATGGCGATCGACATAAGACCTCCCCGGGTCGGTTGAAAAATGGTTTCCGCGCCGCGAAACGATGCGCAAGCGGGAACTCGGTCATGCAATCTCTGCGCCAAGCCCGTGCTTTGCAGCGAGTTCTGGCTCTGCGACAAGCCTTGCCCGCAAAGCGTCGAGGTTCTTGAGTTCGCATTCGTGCACGACCAGCGTGCGCCAGCCCATCGCCTTCAGCGCTACAAGATTGGACGCGTCGCGTTTGCGGTTGCGCGCGATCTTGGCCCGCCAATAGTCGGCATTCGTGCGCGGCTCGCGTGCGCCGCGCGCGCAATCGTGGCCATGCCAAAAACAGCCATGGACGAAAATCGCGAGCTTTCGCTTGCCATAGACGATGTCGGGCTTGCCCGGCAGGTCGGCTCGGTGCAGCCGGTAACCCGGCGCAAATTCGCGCAACAGGCCGCGCACCGCGAGTTCCGGTCCCGTGTCGCGCGACTTCACCGCCCGCATCACGGCCGAGCGCTCGGGGGAAGGAGCAACCGCGAGGCGCATCAATCGTCCCCCTGGTCGCCTTCGATCTCGGTCGCGAGGCCGAGCAGTTTGCGGTGATATTTCTGCAGCCGTTCAAAATGAGCCTGGATAGCGCCGGCGATCTCCTTTGAATTCTTAACAGCGAGGAAATGCCCGACTATTTGGCTGTAATGTTCGGCTTGACGTGGCAGGCGGAGGGCCGGGTCCTTCTTCTCCTGGATTTCCGCATCAGCCATGACCTGGATCTTTTGTTCGGGCTGGGGCACAGCTATCGCCCGTGCCAACTGCTTTGGGACCTTTCCGTTCATCAGCGCCGACTTGGCGTGGAAGTCGTGGAAGAGTGCATCCTCAACGGAGTTGATATCGCCCTTATTCTCGACCGGATATGCCCAGACCCAAGCGATCTCCCAAACATCGACCTGACGGTTAGCGATAATGTCGCTTCTGGCCGAGGTCAGGTGCCGGTTTACGCGAGCGCGGATGCCATCAATCGACTGTCCCACATAGATCGGGATCTGATCGAGATCGCAAAGCACATAACAACCAATTTTATTTGTCAGCGTGCGCACCGCCTTGCGCCGAAACGGCAGATCGATCGGCATCCGCTATTCCGCAGCGATCAGCTTCTGCGAAGCGGAGTAAGACAAAATCGGCTCCAGAATGTGCTTCGCAATGTACTCGACAACGGGAACACAGACCCCATCGCCGCACACGTGGTAAGCGTCGGTATAGCTCTGCGGAAGCTTATAATCGTCTCGCAATCCCATAAGGCGCGCAGCTTCGCGGCCCGAGAGAAGCCGCGAGCGCACTTTCTTTCCTTCAACGACCAGGATGGTCTGCCGCGACGAGCCGCCCGAGGGCGTACGCAGGCATCCCGAGACGTCGTCAAAACGCACTTCGGCGCGTTGGCATTTGGCACCATTTTTATCTAGTCGTGTTCGCCGATACACCGTGCCTACCCTGCGCCGGCCTGAAGCTTTCGCTGTAGCCAACTTTGCGAGGTTCACCTCCGACATCAAGCTGAGGAGGTATTTGGTCTCCTCTACGCTGTGCCAATCGACCCCGGTTGGGCGCGTCTCGATGAGCTCCGTCAACGTCGTAGCGCGCTGCTCTGGGATGGGCGGCGTCAACCACAACCATTTGCGCTTCGCCTCCTTCGCGACGCCCTGATAAGCTCGCTGCAGCGCCGCAGGGTGCCAAACACTGTGGGGACCGTTGCCGAGCAAATGCGCAGGTATGGATTCATTCTTGCGGAATGCTACAAGAAACACCCGCAGCCGAGATTGCGGCACGAAATGCGCAGCATTGATGACCACCGCCCCGAACTGATAATCCGTATCTGCTAATGACAGGGCTAGCGCGGCGAAATCCTGACCTTGGCGAGACGTCAAGCAGCCGTACACATTTTCTAGAACGATCGCGCGGGGCATGCGACCTTCGCGCGTAAGCTCCCGAATCAGCCGCCAAAACGGCCAAAATGTTCCAGAACGGGTCGGCGTATTGTCGCGCTCGCGGCCTAAGCCGCGATATCCGCCGGCCAAAGACAGATCTTGGCAAGGGAACGATGCCCAGGCGAGGTCAACCGTTCCCTCTGGCAAATCCGCGAGCGTCAGCTTGGCGACGTCGAGCTCGCGAATGTCATCGCTGCCCCAATTCGCCTCATAGGTCGCGACCTTCATAGCGTCAAAATCATTGGCGAACGCGCAACGCCAAGCGTCTCCTAGCCCGGCGCGCGCCATCCCTCCACCGGCGAAAAACTCGTAGAAGGTATATTTGGGCATGTAATCCATTCAATCAAACATTAAGGCCGGCAATTGCGTTTCGAAAGCGCCAGCCCGTCGATTGGCGACGCCTAGCCCCAATCTCCTGTGGATAGGCGTATCAAGCCTTCTCTCCTGGTCTGTAGCTCGGAATTTGTTCATGCTATGTTTCTATCGCCATCGCGGTCAAATGCAACTTTTCTTGTGTGCGGAATTCCACTGCGGACTGGCTTGACCGCGCGTTGTTGAAAAAGCTTTATGCAGACATGAGCGACTTTCATTTCCCCTTTCCCGTGCTGGTCTGCGACGTGGGTGGCACGAACGTCCGGTTCGCGTTGAAGAATGATCCGGATACGACGCTCGGCGAAGCGTGGCACGCCAAGACCGATGCTTATCCTGGGCTCGTCGAAGCCGTCGAGGATGCGATCCTGAAACTTGGGATCAGACCCAAATCGGTGATCGTCTGCGGCGCGGGACCGGTGGTGGAGCGCCACCTCAAGCTCACCAATGCGCCTTGGGTGATCGACGGCGCCGACGCCGCGCGGCGCTTGAAGCTCGGTCAGGGCCTGCTGCTGAACGATTTCGAAGCGCAGGCGCTCTCACTGCCGACTGTTCCAGACGCCTGGACTCGCCTTATTGGACCAACCGGCTTTGGCGCGCACGGACCGCAAGTTATTCTTGGACCAGGCACTGGGCTCGGAATCGGCGCCTTGCTCGACGCCGCCGGGCGCTATACCCCGGTTTCGTCGGAGGCGTGCCACATCGATTTTGGCCCGTCGACGCCAGAGGAATGGGCGATTTGGCCGTATCTCGAACGCGCGCACGGGCGGATTACAACCGAAAGCGTGATTTCCGGCGCGGGGCTTGCCCGTGTCCACCGCGCGCGCATGATCGCGGCTGGCGCATCGCCCCCCGTGCTCGACGCCGCCGCCTTGACCGCAGCGGCGATCGCAAAGCCGGCGGGCGAGGAAGGTGAAAGCCTGCGGATGTTCTGGCGCATTGTCGGCCGCTTCGCAGGCGACATGGCGGTCACCTTTGTCGCCAAGGGCGGCGTCACGTTGTCGGGCGGTGTCTTGCCCCGGATCGTCGATTTTCTGGACGAAGCGACGTTCCGCAGCGGCTTCGAGGATAAGGCTCCGGTCGATGCATTGGCGCGCGATATTCCGACACGATTGGTCGTCCAGTCCGACTCGGTGCTGATCGGCATGGCGGCGATCGCGGCCTCGCCGGAGCGATACGCACTGGACTTCGTCTCGCGTGGGTGGAATTAACCTGCCGCGCCGCTTTTTTGCCGCTTTCCTGCGGCGGTGTTCGTTCTGTCATAAGGCGCTTGAGCGCCGAGAAAACGTTTACGGGACTTTCGACATGACGCGACAATATCGCGCAACTTTGCTGGGGCTGCTGGCGGTAACCACGCTCGTCATCGCGCCAGCCTTCGCCGACCCTATCTGCGACAGGCTAGCGCCGATCAAACAGAGGCGCGACTCGGCGCTACAAAGCATAAATGCTATCGTGCTGGCGGCGAAGGGCAAGCAGATCGACCCGATGGTGTTCTGCGCGCGCGCGGCTCCGCTTGGTCCGGCCGACAGAGATATGTTGGACTGGCTGACCAAGAACAAGGAATGGTGCCAAGTCCCTGACGACGTCATTGCCCAGTTCGGGGAGACCCGGAAAAAGGACGCTGATATGACCACTAGGGCTTGTAGCGTCGCCGCCAAGCTGAAGGTCATGAAGGAACAAGCGGCGAAGGCCGCGCAGAACAATGCTGCATCCGGCGGCGTTGGCGGGGCGCCGGCTGAACAATCGCTGCCGGCCGGTCCGCTTTGACGCTGAAGACGTCCGCCGCGGTCCTTCCGGATGCGCGGCCTACCAGTCTGGTCCTGCGACTCGCGCCCGACTTGGCGCTTCCGTTCGTGCAACTCGCGCGTTGGGACAGGCCAATTGGCTGGCAGCTCCTTTTGACGCCATGCTGGGAAGCTGTGGCGCTCGCAGGAATTGCACAGCATCGAGGACCCAACCTCGTCCATCTCCTGCTGTTGCTAATCGGCGCGATCGCGATGCGCGGCGCCGGCTCCACCTATAACGATATTCTCGATCGTAAGCTCGACGCCGGCGTCGAGCGCACGAAGGGCCGCCCCCTGCCCTCGGGTCGCGTGAGCGTCAGGGCGGCCGCGATCTTCCTGGTCGCGCAATCGCTGGTCGGCTTGGCGGTGCTGCTGAGCTTCAACCGGTTCACGATCGCGCTCAGCCTCGGCTCGTTGATCGTGGTCGCCGTCTATCCCCTGATGAAGCGCGTGACGTCCTGGCCGCAGGCGGTGCTCGGCCTCGCGTTCTCCTGGGGCGCTCTGGTCGGTTGGTCGGCCAGTTTCGGAGCGCTCGCTTGGGCTCCGATCGCGCTCTATGCATCAGCCTTCTGCTGGACCATCGGTTATGACACGATCTATGCGCAGCAGGATGCGCGTGACGACGCCATTGTCGGCATTCGCTCGACAGCGCGGCTTTTTGGCGCGCAAGCAAAAGCGGGAGTCGCGATCTTCTACGCGCTAACCACGGTTTTAGCGCTGGTCGCGATCGTTGGCGCTGGCGCAGGCCCGATCGCGCTGCTCGGCTGGCTTGGCTTTGGATTGCACCTCGCCGGGCAGACTTGGCGAATGGACCCCGCGCCCGCCGTCGCGCTGCGGCTATTCCAGTCCAACCGCGACGCAGGGCTTGTTCTATTCCTGGGTCTCGCGCTGCAGGGATGGTTGGGCTGAAGCGCCTCAGGCGCTTGATTCGGACCAATCCCAGTTGATTGCCATCCGGCGAATTCTGTTAGTGCAAACCCGATCTCGCGAAGTTTCGCCGTCCCGGTGCAGACAACCCGGCGTCGACTCTTGCGTTTTTACGCCGTCAGACAAAGCTGTGGCTCACACTAGATCGATCGAGGCGAAATCCCATGCAAGAGTTTCTCTCCGATGGGGTACGCATCGCCTTTCTCGATCTCGCTCCCGAGGGCGGCGATCGAGGCGAGCCGATTTTGCTGATCCACGGCTTTGCATCAAATCATCGAATAAATTGGATCAATCCGCGCTGGGCGGAGACCCTGACCCGCGACCGGCGGCGCGTCGTAATGCTCGACAATCGCGGGCACGGACAGAGTGAAAAGCTCTACGATCCCGACGCTTACGCCACCGAGATCATGGCGCGCGACGCAGCGAACTTGCTCGCGCATCTCGGGATAAGTCAGGCGGACGTCATGGGCTATTCCATGGGCGCACGGATCGCGGCTTTCCTTGGCGTTGCGCGTCCCGAACTTGTCCGCAAGCTCGTAATAGGCGGCCTTGGCGCGCATCTGGTCGAGGGCGTGGGACTGCCGCTCGGCATAGCCGAGGCGATGGAGGCGCCGTCGCTCGAAAGCCTGACCGACCCGATGCAACGAATGTTTCGCACCTTCGCCGATCAGACGAAGAGCGACCGGGCAGCATTGGCCGCCTGCATTCGCGGCTCGCGTCAAACACTCAGCGTTCCGGAAATCGCGCGCATCGCCTGCCCGACGCTGGTGGCGGTCGGCACGAACGATACAGTGGCCGGCGATGGGCCTCGCCTCGCCGAGATGTTTCCGCATGGGCGGGCGCTGGACATCCCGGGGCGTGACCACAATCTCGCGGTCGGGGACAAGGTATACAAGGCGGGGGTGATTGAATTTTTGGCTGACCGCTGACGCGTCGCCCTGCAAAAAAGGCCCCGGAGTTTTCACTCCGAGGCCAAGGTTCAAACCGCAATCAGGCTAAGATCAGAAGCCGCGGGTAACTTCGAAGCGAGCCGCAAAACCGTCCGCATTGCTGTGGAACGGAACACCGCCGAGATTATTGCCAGCCTGGTAAACCGCGGGCAGATTGTTGTGCGTGTTCTGGTAGAGAAGTTCGAACTCGAAGTCGATCGCCTTTACGGGATCCCAGTGAGCGACACCGCCGACAATATAGCTGTATCCGTTAGAAACAACCGAAGACGCGTTTGTGCCGGTCCAGTTAACTTGGCCGTAGGACACTTCGGGGGAAACCACGAACTCGGGAGAGAAGTGGTGATCCAAGGTTGCCGACACTGACCAAATCGAAGGCGTCGCCCAACCAAAACCATCAGGGTTATGGTAGGTGTCCGCGAGGGACAGCTGCTGGCCGTTGCCATTGACTGCGCCGTTTTCACCCCACATGCCGTCCGGGAGACCCGAGTACCAAGCGGCGTTTCGGGTATACGAACCGGTAAACAGGATGTCGTCGGCCGCGCCGAACTGCGGCAGGTTGAAGCTTACGCCAGCGTCGATGCCGTAGCCCCACTTGTTGAGAATCGCGCCATCGCCGGTTGTGCTATCAGCTCGCACGTAATGTCCAACGCCCGAAACCTGCGCAGAACCCCAAGCCTGAGTGACTTTCAAGTTAGCCACGACATCGGGGGCCCGCTG